>NZ_JBBMMD010000036.1:0-253383 GCF_037844525.1 Tepidibacter sp. Z1-5
TAATTTTAGTTGTTTCCTTTGCCATAACTAAGACCTCCTTACTTTCTTCTATAATTGTAGCAAAGAAAATTTAAAATATATATCCGTCTATTTTTTTACGTTTACGAATGTATGTTGAAAGAGTAAGTAACATGTAGGACTTATACTTATAAAAAACCATAAATTATTTAAATCTAAATTGAAGATATTTCATTATTTTGGGTATAGATAATGTAAAAGGTTAAATAAAAAGTATTGGAGGACAAAACTATGCTTGGATGGTTATCTCAATTCTCACCAGTAACACAAGCTTTAATTGGGACATTATTCACTTGGGGTGTTACAGCACTTGGGGCATCTTTAGTGTTTTTCTTTAAAACGATTAACAAGAAAGTATTAAATGGTATGCTGGGTTTTGCAGCAGGGGTTATGATTGCAGCAAGTTTTTGGTCACTACTAGCACCAGGTATTGAAATGGCAGAAGAACTAGGGCAAACAGCTTGGTTGACGGCTGCAATTGGTTTTTTAGCTGGAGGAGCTTTTTTATTTTCTGTAGATAAGTTATTGCCTCATCTGCATATAGGTCAAGATACTGCTCAAGCAGAAGGTGTAAAAACAAGTTGGCAAAGAAGTGTACTTCTTGTACTAGCCATTACATTACACAATATTCCAGAAGGTCTTGCAGTAGGTGTTGCTTTTGGTGCTGTTGCCTATGGATTACCTTCAGCTTCATTAGCAGGAGCAGTTGCTTTAGCAATTGGTATTGGTTTGCAAAACTTTCCAGAGGGAGCAGCTGTTTCAATACCACTTAGGAGAGAAGGATTCTCTCGTAAAAAAGCATTTTTATATGGGCAGGCATCTGGTATAGTTGAACCAATTGCAGGAGTTATTGGAGCAGTTGCTATTATAGGGATGCGTCCTTTATTACCATATGCATTAGCATTTGCTGCTGGAGCAATGATTTATGTTGTAGTTGAGGAATTAATTCCAGAAGCTCAACAAGGTGAAGAACATATAAGAACTGATATTGCAACAATTGGATGTATGATTGGCTTTGTTGTGATGATGGTTTTAGATGTTGCATTAGGTTAATTAAACTAAAATGAATGAAGAAATCGTGGGTAGAATAGTAGAAATAAGGTATTGGTGTTTTTATAAAAACACCAATACCTTATTTTTATAAGTCTGAAAGTTTATTTACAAATATATCTAAAAAAGTTATAATGAAGAAGATATGTTGGGGGGGATGGAACTATGGAAACGTTATACAAATTAGATAAGAGAAAAATGATTATGTTTTTATTAATATTTTTATTAGCAGCAAGTACACTGACATATATATCTATAAAAGATAATATAGAAGATAAAAAGATCTTAGAACAATATGATGATAGTGTAAAACAAGGAAATTTTGATGTGTGGGGATCAGATCTTATTGAAAAAATGAATTACGGTAGAGCTAGTCAAAATCATAATATGGGAATACTTAGAACTATAGTGATATGTGGTATTGAAATTACAATACTGTGCTTATGTTTTTTTAAAAATAGTAAGATAGCTGTAGATCAAGAGGGTATAAAGGCATATAACTTGTATAAAAATAAGCCTAGTAAGGTATATAACTGGGATGAAATTGAAAATATAAGCTTTCAATATGGAGAGGATATAAGGGGATTTATTCCTTCGTATGGAATGAAAATAAAGATGATTAAAAGAGAAAGTGCTTTTATACCTATTAAAAAATTCTTAAATAATGAAGAAATTGCAACTGTGGTAATGAATTATTATGATAATGTAGAACTTAGTGATAACGATGAAGAATCTTATAGTATTACTGAACTTTTAAAGGATTCGTATAAAGAGTATAAAAATGGATTTAATATTTATATTAAATACAGCCTTATTGTACTTACATTTGCTTTATTAAAAGAATTAATAAAAAATCCAATTGTAGTCTTGATTGTATTAATAGCAAATATATTCTTTGGATATAGGGCATTGATAGCTTTAAATTATAAGGCCTATATGTCTTATAATGGAGAAAATATAGGTTTTGATACTGGATGGGAGTTTGCAAAAGATAAGATAGGAAGATATTTTGTAGCAGGTTTAATTTTAGAAATATCTCTGATTGTATTTATAGGAATGGAGTATTTTTTTATAACTAGTAGTATAGGATTTAATTATAAAGTTATTTGGAGTATAGTATTAGGGATAGTATGTATACTTAGTATATGTAGAATATATTTAATAACTTATATAGCAAGTATAGTTGACAAAGACAAGTCGTATATGTCTTTAAATGGAATAATAATTAAAAAGTATTATAAACAAGTTATGTTTATGTTTTTTGTATCAACTCTTAGAATAGTACCTATTATAATTGAAGGAATTATTAATTATAAAAATTTGAATACAGGTACTGATATGATACAAAAATCATCTTATATGATAATTGTCTTAGATTTATTTTTAATGCCTTTTATAAGTTGTTACTTTATGAGAATTTTAAAAGATTTACCTGTAAGTTCTGGAGATAGTTACAATGAATAAGATATTTTCACATAAAGTATTTCTTCAAATTTTTAGTGTTGTAATCTTAATATTAATGGTTAATTCGTATATGATTAATAAAAATTATAAGGAATATGCTTATAAAAGTATGTCTATAAGCTTGGATAGAGCTATAGAGGAAATTGTAGATATTAATAAGGTTGTATATGGAATGTATAAAAATAATGATTTTGAAAAAGATTATGACGCAAGACATGGATATATAGATTATTTAGATAGACTTGAGATGAGGATAGATGATATGTTTGGTACGAGAACATACCCATTCCATTGGTTTGAGTTAGAATGTATATGGTTTAATGTTAAGGATATAAAAGAAAAAGGTAGCTTGAGTAAAGAAGATGAAGCGTATTTAAAGAATGTGCATAGGTACAATACAGCTTTGATAAATGCTTATTATAGGGTGACGGAAAGTAGAAGTGATCATAAACAAGTTAAACAGGAATACAAGGACTTTATAGAAGAAGCTAATAAGATAAGTGAGGATGAAAAATATAAAGCAATGTTTGAGTATAAGGTTGATAAATAAATTAGTATCATAGTTACCTATATTTCGTGTAAACGAAATATAGGTTTTTAGCGTATGTGGGTTATCAAAAACTTTCTATGAAAATACCGTAAATACAACGAAATTTTGAATACAACTAAGCTTGTATCTTATTAATTATAATGCCTATACTTAAAAAAGAATATTAATGATAAAATGGAAATAGGTGTATAATTTGAAAAATATGGCGGAGGTGGCGATGTGCTAAAGCTTGAAAGATTTGATGAATATTTAGACCAGCTTTCTGATGTAATAAAGGAGTATCAACGAGATATATCTGTTGGACGGGTTGTGCCAAAGGCTTCAAGGAATGATATGGAGGAGCTTTTATTTGAAACGCTTCCAATAGAAGGCTCTGATGCAAAGGATATAATAGATGAGTTTAAAGAAAAGGTTGTTTTAAATTCAACAAAGGTTGGAAGTTCAAGATTTCTTTCGTGGATAATAACAAGCCCTTCGCAGGCCGGTATTTTGGGAGAAATTGCAAATGTAGGAATAAGTCAGGCACCATTTAATTTTAAGGCTGGTCCAGCAGCTACAGTAATAGAGGAAATGGTTATAGGTTGGATGGGACAGCTTTTCGGATATAAAAAAGAATCGGGAGGAATACTTGTAAGCGGTGGAAGTGTTTCAACTCTTACTGCTCTTGGAGCTGCAAGAGAGGCATTTTTACCTGGAAGTACTGAAAATGGAATTCAGAATATTTCAAATCCACTTACTCTTTATACTTCTAAAAAAGCTCATTCTTCAATAGATAAGGCTGTAGGTGTTTTGGGATTTGGAAAGAATATGCTTAAAAAAGTGAATGTAGATGAGTTTTTCAAGATAGATATTGATAGCCTAGAAAAAGAGATAGAAAATGATATTAAACAGGGACTAAGACCATTCTGTATAATTGCTCAGGCGGGAACATCTCTTTCAGGAGCTGTTGATGATATAGATACTCTTTCAGATATTGCTAAGAAATATGGAATGTGGCTTCATGTAGATGGAGCTTATGGTGGAGGGGCAATACTATCAAAAAAAGGTAGGGAGATTCTAAAAGGAATAGAAAAAGCGGATTCAATTTCAGTTGACCCTCATAAGTGGTTCTTTGTTCCTACAGAGGCTGGATGTGTGCTTTTAAAAGACAAAAGACATTTATACAATGCATATAGCACAGGTGTTGCAGAATTTGATGAAAATGCACCTATAAATTATTTGGATTATGGAATACAGTCAACTAGAACTTCAAGGGCCATAAAAACATGGTTTGCCATTAAGACGTATGGAATACAGAAACTTTCACAGGTTGTGGATTTTAATATAGAGATGGCAATTTATTTTGCGGACGAGATTGAAAAAATGGATGGGGTAAGGATATTACATAAGCCACAAACAAGTGCCGTTTGTTTTTCATTTGATAAAGGAGCTACCATGAATCAATCTTTTTTAATAGAAATAGAAGAAGAATTTTTCTTGTCTCCTGCAAATCTTATGGGAGAACATTGCATAAGAGCATGTTTTTCAAATTATAGAACAAGTATAGAGGAAGTCGATCTGCTACTGTATAAAATAAAAAGTTTTGTCGTAGAGTAATGGTGTAAATGCTACTAATTATATGGTGATAAAAAAGACCATATATGTAAGATAAATGAATTTTGAAGGGGTTAATATATGGCTGAAAAGTGGATTGCTATTGTAGGAAGTTCTAGAAAAGGAAAAAATACAGAGTTAATAACTGATTATATTATAAAAGCTCTTAAAGAAAAAGAGATTGATGTTGAAAAGTACATACTTAGTAGTGAGAATATATCAACTTGTTCTGGATGTGAGTATTGTATAAAAACAGGTGAATGTAATATAAATGATGATGTATCAAAAATAATAGAAAATATGAAATTATCCGATGGTTATATACTAGCTTCTCCGTCTTATAATTACAATATGACGGCTCAAATGAAGGCATTACTTGATAGAACATTTTGTCTTAATGATTATAGTGAGGGAAGATGGAAAAGTAGACTATCATCAAATAAGAAAGCCATAGTTGTAGGTACTTGTAAAGGTAAGAGTAAAGAAAGTATGGGATATACTGTTGAAGGGATGAAAAAGGCTCTTTTGGAACTTGATATAGATGTAATTGATGAGATAGAGTATTATGATACGAAATATATGCCTGTTGAAATGAATGAAGGTATAGAAGGAAGAATATTAGAAAGAATTGAGAACAATAAAAAAATATAATTTCAAGAAGAGAATTTATGATTTTTGTAATAAGGTATGGATGCTTTTTTTTGAGTGTCAATACCTTATTTTTATAAGTCTGAAAGCTTATTTACAAATATTAACAAAATGGTTATAATGAAGAAGATTTGCGAGGAGGGATTAAATAATGGAAAAGTTATACAACTTAAATAACAGAAAAATGATTATATTTCTATTAATATTTTTATTATCAGGAAGTACACTTACATATATATCTATAAAAGATAATATAAATCAGAAAAAGATATTAGAAAAATATGATGATGGTGAAAAAAAAGGAAGTTTAGATGTATGGGGCGGATCAGATTTTATCGAAGAAATGGGCTACAGCATGGAGGATAGTAAAAATTATAATAGAGGAGTACTTAGAACTGTATTTATATGTGGAATAGAAGTTATAATACTTTACTTATATTTTTTGAAAAATACTAAGATAGTTGTAGATCAACAGGGTATAAAAGTATATAACTTATACAAAAAGAAGCCTAGTAATATATACAGTTGGGAGGATATTGACAATATAAGATTTCAATATGGAGAGGACATAAGGGGATTTATTCCTTCATATGGAATGAAAATAAAGATGATTAAAAAAGAAAGTATATTCATACCTATTGAAAGATTTGTAAATTATAAAGAAATTTCAGATACGGTGATGAATTATTATGATAACGTCGAGGTTATTGAAAACAATGAAGAAACTTATAGTATTACTGAACTTTTAAAGGGTTCGTATAAAGAGTATAAAAATGGATTTGATGTTTATATGAAATACAGTCTTATTATACTTACATTTGATTTATTAAAAGAATTAATAAAGAATCCAATTGCAAATTTAATTGTATTCATAGCTCAAATATTCTTTGGATATAGAGCATTAATAGCTTTGAATTATAAGGCTTATATGTCTTACAATGGAGAAAAGATAGATTTTGATACTGGTTGGGAGTTTGCTAAAGATAGGATAGGAAGGTATTTTGGAGCAAGTGTGATTTTCGAAGTATGTATGCTTATATTTATAGGAATAGAGTATCTTATTATAACTAGTAGTTTAGAATTTAATTATAAAATTATTTTGAGTATAGTAATATCACTAGTATGTATACTTAGTCTATCTAGAATATATTTAATAACTTATATATCCAGTATAGCTGATACGAATGAGTCGTATATGTCTTTAAATGGAATTGTAATAAAAAAATATTATAAACAGGTTATGTTTATGTTTTTCATATCCTATATTAAATTGATACCTATTATAGTTTTGGGAATTATGAATTACAAAGACTTGTACAGTTTTATTAATACAATAGGCAAAATAACTTATATAAGAATAGTCTTAGATTTGTTTATAATACCTTTTGTAAGCTGCTATTTTGTGAAGCTTTTAAAAGATTTACCTGTAAGTATTGGAGGTGGTTACAATGAGTAAGCTGTTTTCAAATAAAGTATTTCTTCAAATTTTTAGTGTAGTTATGTTAGTATTAATGATTAATTCTTATATGATTAATAAGAATATAAAGGAATATGCTTATAAAAATGCACATGTAAGTTTGAATAATAATATTGATAGGCTATTTGATATTAATAAGGTTATATATGCTATGTATAACGACAATGATTTTGAAAAAGAGTTTCATATAGATCATATATGGACTTTAGATACATTAGATATTGAAATAAACAAAATGTTTGGTATAGATAAAGCCGTATTTAATTGGTTTAGGTTGGAACGGATGTGGATTAATATTCTTGATATAAAGAGAAGGGGTAGGTTGAGTAAAGAGGATGAAAAATATTTAAAAAGTGTACACATGTATAATCAAGATCTGATAAAGGCCTACTATAGAGTGATAGAAGAAAAAAATATAAACAAGGATTATAAAAAAGCTAAACAGGAATATAAGAATTTTATGGAAGAGGCTAATAAGATAACTATTGACGAAAAATATAAAGGAATATTTAAATACAAAGTTAATAAATAAACAGGCATCATAGTTAGAGATATTTCGTACAAATGAAATATAGTTTTTTAGAGTGTGAATGTGTTAGAGGAATTAGGGGGGAAAATTTTAATGAATATAGTTTATTTATGTGAGTATCCTCAATATACAGAAATAGTGGCAAAGTGGATATTTGAGGAATTTGTAAAAGATATAAAACCTGAAATAACATTTGATATGGTACTTAGTAAGCTTAAGAAAAGGAAAAAGAATGATATGCCTGTAACGCTAGTAGCTTTAGAAGATGATTTGTGTTTAGGAACTGTTTCTTTGTTTGATAATGATTTAAAAAATAGACCTGACTTAAAACCATGGCTAGCTTCTCTTATTGTTACCAAAGAGTTTAGAAATACAGGAGTAGGTAGAATTCTTGTTGATGGAATAATAGAAATAGCAAAAGATAGAAATTACAAGCAATTATATTTAAGAACTGAAAAAGCTGTTGATTATTATAAAAAATTAGGATGGGATTATGTAGAAGAAACATTTGATAATAATATTGGGGAAAAAACTCATATCTTTATGAAAAGTATTTTATAATCTACAAGCTATAGTTATGACTGAATAGAGATTTAGCAAATTGAATTGAATTTTATCCTAATGTTTTGTATATACAATAAAACTGAAAAATATGACTATTTAAATATCAGCTAATGTTTAAAAATTCCATTGAAGTAAATACTATATATTGTGTTTTAAATAGAAAAATATAAAAATAAACACAATATAATGATGAAAGTGTTTAGCTTTATTTTATATTGGTATATAGTTTAAAGGGATCATTATTTTAAGTAGGAGCTGAATTTATGAATATAAAAAGTTTAATTAAAAGATATTATACAAAAGAGTTAGAAGAAAATAAAAATTTAACTGTATATGATTTATTTGAGTGGAAAAAAGTTGAGGTAAGAATGTTTGATTACAAAACTAACAACATATTATTCCAAAAAGAAAATTTAGAGTTTCCTGTATTTTATAGTCAGAATGCTTGTGATATCATTGCTAGTAAATATTTTAGAAAAACTGGTGTTAATAATGAATATGGTTATGAAAAATCATTAAAAGAAGTTGTTCACAGAATGGTGAATTTTTGGATGGAAAGTGCTTTAGATGAAGGTTTAATAGATAACGAAAATAAAAATATATTCTATGATGAAGTTTCTTATATGCTTATAAATCAGATGTTTGCGCCGAATTCTCCTCAGTGGTTTAATACTGGACTTAAGCTAACTTATGGAATAGATAAGGAATCAGAAGGTCATTTTTATTATGATACAAAAAAGGAAAAGGTAGTAAAATCTACAGATGCCTATACAAGAACACAAGGTAGTGCTTGTTTTATACTTAATATAAAGGATACATTACTTGGAGATAAATCTATAACGGATCAAATAGTGACTGAAACAAGACTTTTTAAACATGGATCAGGAACAGGAACTAATTTTAGTAGTATTCGTGCAAAAGGAGAAGCTTTATCTGGAGGAGGAACATCATCTGGTATTATGAGTTTTCTTAAGGTATTTGATGCTAACGCAGGAGCTATAAAGTCAGGTGGTACAACAAGAAGAGCAGCTAAAATGGTAATCATGGATGCAGATCATCCTGAAATTTTAGATTTTATAAAATGGAAGGCAAAAGAAGAAGATAAGGTAATAGCACTTGGTAAAATGGGATATGATACCGATTTTAATTCAGAAGCATATTCAACTGTATCGGGTCAAAATTCAAATAATTCGATTAGAATTACGAATAAGTTGATGAAAAAAATGATAGGAAAAGATAAAGATTATTCTTGGGAGTTAAAGGGAAGAGTAGATTCAAAAGTAAATAAAGCTATAAATGCAAAAGATTTATGGGATGAAATAAATTATTCATCATGGAGATGCGAAGATCCAGCACTTCAATTTCACGATATAATAAATGATTGGAATACATGTCCTTTAGGAGAAAATGGTGAAAATGAAGAAATAAAAGGATCAAATCCTTGTAGTGAATATCACTTTTTAGATGATACTGCATGTAATTTGGCTAGTATAAATATAGTGAAATTTTATGATCTAAAAACTAATAAATTCGATATAGATGGATATTTACATGCAATAAGTCTTATTCAATTAGTTCTTGAATCAACTATTAATTGGGGTCAATTTCCAACAGAAGATATTGCAAGAAGATCACATTTTTTTAGAACTACAGGACTTGGAATTGCTAATACTGGTTCTCTTCATATTATGATGGGACATCCTTATGATTCAAACAGTGCAAGAGCAATAGCAGCTTCTTTGGTTGGAATTATGACAGGTCAATCTTATTATGTATCATCATTAATGGCAAAAGAAGTAGGAAGTTTTTCAAAATATGAAATAAATAAAAAGCATATGATCAATGTTATAAAAAATCATTCTATAGCTGCTGGAGCAATTGATTCTTCTTATGAAGGGCTAGGGTATAGTCCAATTAAAGTAAATCATGAAATATTAATACATGAAAAACAAAGTGATTTAAGTACTACTTTAAAAGCTGTATGGGAAAAGGCAATTGAAGGTGGGAAAAAATATGGATATAGGAATGCTCAAGTGAGTGTTATTGCTCCAACTGGGACTATATCTCTTGCCATGGATTGTGCTACTACTTCAATAGAGCCATTCTTTGCACATGTAGTATATAAAAAATTAGTAGGAGGAGGATTTATGGAGTTTATAAATCCATATATTCCTACAACACTTGAAAAACTAGGCTATAGTAAACAACAGATAGAAGATATAGTGAATTATGTAATGGAAAAAGAAACTATAAATGAAAATGGTTATGAGTATAAAAAAATAATAGATGGGAAAATAGAAGGAGCCCCTCATATAAAAGAAGAGCATCTTCCTATATTCGATACAGCGAATAAATGTGGAAGTGGAAAAAGGTTCATATCATCAATAGGACATGTTAAGATGGTAGCAGCATTGACTCCATTTGTTTCAGGAGCAATAAGTAAAACAGTTAATCTTCCTAATGAAGCTAGTATAGATGATTTTAAAAATGTATATAAAAAGGCATTTGAGTTAGGGGTAAAATGTATTTCTTTATACAGAGATGGATCTAAAGCCAGTCAGCCACTTAATCAAGCTAAGCGTACTAAAAGTGAAAAGTTAGAAGATATGACATATAATGAACTTTTAGAATATGCTAAGGCATTAAAAGAAAATAATAAACAAACTTCTATAGAAATAGATGAGAAGAAAAACTCAACAGAATACAAGAAAGTAACCTGCTCAAACTGTGCAAGTACTAGTATTATACCTAATGGAACTTGTTATATTTGTAGGAATTGTGGCACAACAACGGGATGTAGTTAAAATATAAATGATATAAATATATATGAAAAAGATGTATACGAAAATAACGCTGATTCAATAGTTATTTTTGCTTACATCTTTTTTTATTGCAATATATAAAACTGTATGGAATAATTTATATCTATTTGATAGTATGTATATGAGTGTGTGGATAGAGATAGAGTTTGTACTTAGACTCAAGATAATGCACATTAAAATAACACTACATCCACTTAGGGCTGGAGTTAAGAACTTAACAGCTTCTGGATTAGATTACCCCTAGGGCACTTACGCAACTAAAAATTCAGTTAGAATAAAAACTCCATCTGAATTAAGTTTCGCTTTATAAAATATCCTAAAAGTTCTAAACTCCCTGAGGTCAGACAACGAACTTTCTTAACGGATATTTTAACAGCATAATCTAAGTTTTATAGTGCATTTATGATATTGGAGTAGAACAATTTAGGAATATTTTATCTATTTTATGCAGATAGGAGGTACTATGAGCGATTTGAGAAAAGCAAAAGGTGAAGAGACAAGGATTAAGATTATTAATTCAACGATTGATATTATCTCTTTTGAAGGCATATCGCAGATCAGCACAAAACGAATTGCAGATATGGCGGGAATTAGCAAGAGCAATTTATTTCATCATTTCAGTTCGATTCAAGATATTATTGAGAGTGTAGTTTATGAACTATGCAATAATATGGATGTGTTTGCCGATGGAGATGAATTCAATAGCCTTGAAGAAACTTTTGAGAGAATTGGTGAGCAGATATTAGGTGGCGATGCTCATTTGATGACTTACTATAGAGTCATGATTGCACTAAGTAGTGACATGTCATATCACGAATGTTTTAAGGAACTTTTAGAAAGGCAACAGAATGAAACAATCCAACTGGTAAAATCGGTTGTATTTGCAGTGGAAAAGACTCATTTATCAGATGACTTGGCTGAACTTCTGGTACTTGATATTGAGGGACTTGTTAAAGCATATTTGAGAGATGAGGATAAAGAAAAATATAAAAGATATTGGGATATAAAATCCCAAATGTATATTAGAGATTTTAGAACTCAAAACTAAGGCATGAAATTGCCTTTTGTTTTTGCAAAAGAAACTGACCGAATGATCGGTAAAGGAGAGAAGAAGATATGAAAACATCAGTTTATTATTTTTCAGGAACGGGGAACTCGTTGAATGTTGCAAAACATATTGCTAAGGGAATAGAAAATGCAAAAGTAGTATCAATTGCATCTCTTCAAAATCAAAAAGTTGTAGAGGATGACAGTGAAAGACTGGTTATTGTAACGCCAACATACTACATAAAGTTGCCGAATATAGTAAGAAAATTTATAAATAAAATAAATTTAGAGAAGGTTGACTATATAGCCGTTATTGCAACATGTGGTGGAGGTGCTGGTTATGTTTTAAACGAAGCAGAGGAATTATTGAATAGGAAAGGAAAAAACTTAGATGCTGGCTTTGAACTAGATATGGTGGAGAATAGCATTGTTCTTAAATTATCAGAAGACGTAATAAGGGAAAGATTAAATCAAGAACAGGGGCATGTGAATGAAATAATAAAAGTCATAAGCAATAAAGAAATGAGACAGGTTAGTAGTAAGAGTAAAACACGACATCAAATGAAAAGTAAAGTGTTAGAGTTTGTATTAAAAAAGCTAGCGGGACTGGATCGAAAGAAATGCAAGAAAGATATTTGCGTTCATTGTGGTATATGTGAAAAAGTATGTCCTAGAAGTATTGTTACAATAAAAGATGGATACCCAGTTTGGAACGGAGAATGTGAAGATTGCATGGCTTGTATTCATTGGTGTCCAAAACAAGCGATATCATTTGGTATGATTCGTGTAAATAAAGAAAATGTATATCATCATCCAAATGTAACGATGAAGGAGATAATTGATCAAAAGCAGTAAACTTGGAGTTTATTTGACTGAGATAATTTAGCTTTTGTCGTTTGATAATCTGTTAAAAAATTGCGTTTGTTTGACCATAGGGAGTTTAGAAATTATAGGATTACCAATAAGACGAAGGCTTAGTTATCTTCAAAATATCGTAGCATTACTGTTATTTCTATAGTCATATTTTGAGATTAAAGCACAATTAATTTAATATATTCTTTTAATCTTAAATAAAAAATTAATCTTAAATAAAAAATCCGCAAATCACAATGATTTACGGATTTTTATTACTTACATATTCTTTGCAAATTCCTTACCGAACTCCACACATTGATTTAAAGTTTCTTCAGATGGTGAGAATTTCTTTGTTATAGATTCAACAGGCATCTTAAAGCCCATTATCTTAACCATAGACTCTGCCATCTTGATTCCTTCACCACTCCATCCAAATGAACCAAATACTCCAGCTATCTTACCCATATTAGCCATAGGATCTATTATTGATAAAGCATCCCACATAGGCTTAACCATAGATTTATTTATAGTAGGAGATCCTAGTAAAAGTCCTTTAGACATATTTATTACATCATGAATAGTCTCTAAGCTTTCATTTTCTATATCTAAAAACTCTACTTCAACTCCTTCAGACTCTAATCCCTCTTTTATCTTCTCAGCCATTAAAACAGTATTTCTATAAGCTGATAGGTAAAGTAGGGCTACTTTCTTTTGGTTTGAAGTTTCAACTACCTCATTAGACCACTCAGTATACTTTTGTATATTGTAGCTTATATCTTCAGATAATATAGGACCATGAGAAGTAAGTATTGTATCTATTTCAAAATCTCTAACCTTATTTATAGCACTTAAAGCATGCTTTGCAAAAGGTTTTACTATACAGTCATAATAATGCTTTAATGATTTTTTGTAATCATCAGTATGAACAATCTTAGGGTCTACACTTGCGTAGTGAGAACCAAAAGCATCACATGAGAATAATACCTTGTCTGATTCACTGTATACAAACATAGTATCAGACCAGTGAAGGAATGGTGCTGTTACAAATTTTAATTTCTTGCTTCCAATGTCAAGTTCTTCTCCGTCCTTTATAACATGACATTTAAATTCTTGATTTACTTGTTCTTTTAAGAATATACTGGCAGCCTTAGTACAGTATACTTCAATATCAGGGTTTATCTCTAGTAGGTACTTCAAAGATCCAGAGTGATCAGGCTCAGTATGATTTATTATAACGTAATCTATGTTTTTAATATCAGTTAATTTAGATAGTTTTTCAAGATACTCATCTTTAAAATTTGCTTTAACGGTATCTATTAAAACTTTTTTTTCATCATCTATAAAGTATGAATTATAAGTGCTTCCAAACTCTGTTTTCATTATAATATCGAATACTTCAAGACCTGGGTCTAATACTCCTGTCCAGTGAATATTGTTTTTTATCTTAAATGATTCCATTTATAAAACCCCTCTCAAATTTATTATATTTCCTATATACCCGTATAAATTTAGTTTAATCACAAAATATGGATAAATTAAAACTTAATTCAGATTAATTTTTGTTGTATAAGTTAATTATTAAAATAATATAGGAATAATATTCATACAATTAAATATAAGGCTATTACATAAGTGTTACAGAGTTATTTATTTGACTGCAAATTGAAAATGTAATTTATATAAGGAGGAGTTATTATGATTAGAAAAAATAAGGTTAAAAGAAATTTAAGAAAAAATAGGTTTAAAAAAACAGGATTTAACAAAAATAGAAATAGAGTCAATAAAGTTTTGATACAGTTTGTAATTTCATGTATAATTGTTTTATTGGCTTTTGGGACAAAATTAAATATATATAATAGTCAAAGATATACAAATCAGCTTAAAACAGTCTTGGAATATAATGTAGACTTTAAAGAATATTCAAATGTATTACACAAAAAAGTAACGGAGGTATTGAAAATATATGACCAAAAAGGTGAACTTGAATGATATTTTAATGAAGGTTGAAAAGCCTGCAAGATATTTGGGAAATGAAATAAATTCTTATCATAAGGATACATCGAATGAAGATTTAATTAGGTTTGGTTTTTCTTTTCCTGATGTATATGAAGTAGGAATGAGTCATTTAGGACTTCAAATATTATATGGAGTTTTAAATGAAAGAGATGATATTTTATGTGAAAGAATATTTTCTCCAGCTATTGATATGGAAGAAAAAATGAGAGAAAATAATATTCCAATGTTTGGTTTGGAATCAAGAGAGAGTATTACTAATTTTGATTTTTTAGCATTTACTCTACAATATGAGCTTTCTTATACAAATATATTAAATATATTAGATTTAGCTAAGGTTGAAATTTTGGCTAAAGACAGAAAAAGAAATGATCCTTTTATATTAGTTGGAGGACCTTGTGCTTATAATAGTGAGCCTTTAGCAGATTTTGTTGATATAGTTTCTCTTGGAGAAGGAGAAGAGGTTTTATTAGAAGTAGTAGATAGATATAAAATGTGGAAGAATACAGATAAGTCTAGAGAAGAATTCTTATATGATCTAGCTAAAAATGTAGATGGTATATATATTCCTTCTTTATATGAAGTTGAATATAATGAGGATAATACAGTAAAAAGTGTTAATCCATCAAAAGATGATATACCTAAAAAAATTCAAAAAAGAATAATAAAGAATTTGGATGAATGTTTTTTCCCAGAAAAAATAGTTGTTCCTTATATAAATATAGTACACAATAGAATAATGCTTGAGTTGTTCAGAGGATGTACAAGAGGATGTAGATTCTGCCAAGCTGGAATGATATACAGACCTATAAGAGAGAGAAGTGTAGATAGATTAAAAGATATTGCTAAAAAACTAGTTGAAAGCACTGGACATGAAGAGATGTCTTTAGCGTCTTTAAGTACTAGTGATTATTCAAACCTTGGACCGATAACAGATCATTTAATTGAAGAGTATTCTAAAAAACAAAGAGTAGCTCTATCTCTTCCATCTTTAAGACTTGATAACTTCTCTTTAGAACTTGCACATAAGGTTCAAGAGGTTAGAAAGAGTGGATTAACATTTGCACCAGAAGCTGGAACTCAAAGACTTAGGGATGTTATAAATAAGGGAATTACTGAATTTGATCTTGAGAATGCAACTAGAAAAGCATTTGGAAAAGGATGGAATAGTGTGAAACTTTACTTTATGATAGGACTTCCTACGGAAAATTATGATGATTTAGATGGAATAAAGGATCTTGCTTATAAGGTAATAGATATATACAGAGATGTTCACGAAGGAAAGTTAACTAGAAACTTTGGGGTTACAGTGAGTACATCTACATTCGTTCCAAAACCATTTACTCCATTCCAATGGCATGGACAAGATACTCAAGATGAAATTAGAGAAAAACAAATACACTTAACTAAAAAATTAAAGAATAGAAATATTAAGTATAATTACCACGATAGTAAGACAAGCTTGTTAGAGGCTGTAATGGCAAGAGGAGATAGAAGAATAGGTAAGGTTATTTATGATGCATATAAAAAAGGATGTAAGTTTGATGGATGGAGTGAGCACTTCAAGTTTGATTTATGGGTAGAGGCTTTTGAAGAGAACAATATCGATATGGCTTTTTATGCTAACAGACATAGAGAGTATGATGAAGTATTCCCTTGGGATCATATAGATGTAGGTGTTAGTAAGAAGTTCTTAGAAAGAGAGAATGAACTTTCTAAGACTGAAGCTTTAACTCCTGATTGTAGACATAAATGTAATGCTTGTGGTATAAATACTGACTTAGCAAGGGGGTTATGCTAATGAATGTTATAAGATGTAAGTTTACTAAAGAAAAAGATATGGTATATATATCGCATCTAGATCTTCAAAGACTTTTACAAAGAATTTTAAGAAAAGCTGGAATAAAGGTAGCTTATTCTCAAGGCTTTAATCCTCATCCGAAAATTTCATTTGGACAGGCACTATCTTTAGGTGTTACAAGTTATGGAGAGTATATAGATGTCGAACTTGAGGAGATAGTTGAGGCAGATGAATTTTTAACTAGGGTAAATGGTGCGCTTCCAGATGGAATAAAAATTCAAAAGGTGAAGTTTATAGATAAAACATTAACTCCGTCATTGAGTTCTTCTATAAGCCATGGCTCATACCTAATAAGCATGAATATAAATTCTGATATAGAAGTTGAAGATATAAAAACTAAGGTTGATGAATTTATGAAGCTTGATGAAATAATAAACATAAAAAAGAATAAAAAAGGGAAATTAAAAGAAGTAAATATAAGACCTTTAATAAAAACATTAAAAGTGGTATCTCTAGAAGAAAATATACTTACTTTAAACATGTTAATTGCAACTGGATCAAGTGCAAACTTAAATCCAAGCGTTTTATTAGATAAGTTAAATGGATTTTATGATATAGGTATAGACCTTGAAAATCTTAAAATAACTAGAACTGATTTATATATAGAAGACAATAATAAACTTTTAGCACCTATGTAGGATGTGATTTAATGAAAAGATTATTAGTAGATATCGGCTTATATCAATCTAAAGTTGCTTATGTTGAGGATGATAAAATAGTAGATTTATTCATTGAAGATAAAATGGATGAAAAACTACAAGGCAATATATATAGAGGAATAGTAAAAAATGTGCTTCCTGGAATGGAAGCTGCATTTGTGGATATAGGGATTAATAAAAATGCGTATTTAAAGCTTTCTAAAGGTCATAATATAAAAACAGGACAAGAATTACTTGTTCAAGTTAACAAAGAAGCAATAAACGATAAAGGACCTAAAATCACTCAAGAGATAAGTATACCTGGTAGATATTTAGTATTAATGCCTACTAGAGATGATATAGCTATATCAAACAAGATAAAAGATAAAGAAGAAGTAAAGAGAATCAAATCCGTAATAGAGGAAATAGATACTAAGGGTATGGGACTTATAATAAGAACTGATGCTTTAGATAAACAAAAAACAGATTTTGAAAATGATATAAATGAAACTTTAAAAATCTGGGATGAAATTCAAAGTAGTAATAAGTTAGGTATGGGTTCTAAAGCTTTGTATAAGGATTTAGATATAACATTAAAGGTAATAAGAGATGTTTTCACAAGTGATTTTGAAAAGATAGTTGTAAACAATAAACAAGAGTATGAAAAAGTAGTTGATGTTTTAACTAAAATAGATAAATCGTTTAAAAATAAAGTTGAACACTTCGATGAAGGACTTGACTTATTTGATTATTACAAAATAAAAAAAGATTTAAAAACAGCTTTAAATAGGAAGGTATGGCTAAAAAACGGTGCTTATATAATAATAGATAAGACAGAAGCTATGACCGTTATAGATGTTAATACTGGTAAGTTTACAGGCAAATTAGGGCTTGATGAAACTGTATTTAAAACAAATTTAGAAGCGTGTAAAGAAATAGCTAGGCAAATAAGGCTTAGAAATGTAGCTGGAATTATAATTATAGATTTTATAGATATGAGAAAAGATAATTATAAACAGCAAATTCTAAAAAAACTTCAAATATATTTAAACAAAGATAAAACAAAAGCTCAAGTATTAGGGATGACAAATTTAGGGCTTGTAGAAGTTGTTAGGAAAAAATCTAATGACACACTAGATAAGTATTTTCAAGCACCATGTATTTATTGTAGTGGACAAGGTAGTTTAAAATCTAAAAATAAAATACTAAATGATATAGAAAAGGAAATAATAAGACTTAAGAATCATACAAATCTTAAAAAAGCTTTATTTAAGTGCTCAAATTATATATTTAATTTAGTAAAAGAAGACGATTTTAAGCATACAAAAGAAATATCTAAATACTATGATATTAACATTGAATTTTCAGAGGATAAGGATTTGAATCCAAACGAGATAATAACTATATATTAAAGTAAATATTTTCTTGACAACGAATCAAAACTTTGATAATATTTATATCTGTAGTAAGTAGCCGCACAATCCGGGTTACAAAATCCTAATTAGGTACCTAGAATTGGCGAGACTGGTTTGAGGAGGTGTTACATAATGTACGCAATAGTAGAGACAGGTGGAAAGCAATACAGAGTTTCTGAGGGAGACGTAATATTCGTTGAAAAATTAGAAGCTAATGCAGGAGAAGTCGTTACTTTAGATAAAGTATTAGTTTGTTCTAAAGACGGAAATCTTGTAGTAGGAAACCCAGTAGTTGATGGAGCTAAAGTTGAGGCTAAAGTTTTAGAGCAAGGAAAAGCTAAAAAAGTTGTAGTTTTCAAATACAAGCCGAAGAAAGACTACAGAAGAAAGCAAGGACATCGTCAGCCTTACACTAAATTAGTTATAGAAAAGATAAACGCTTAATTCTATGATTAAAATTGTGATAAGAAGAGATTTTAAAAGTGATATAGTTGAATTTAATGTAAAAGGTCATGCAGGTTTTGCAGAACATGGACAAGATATTGTCTGCGCAGCAGTTTCTGTATTGACTCAAACAGCACTAATTGGGATACATGAATATGCGAAAGTAGAGTCAAAGTATCAAATTAGTGATGGAAACCTTAAATGCAAAATACCTTTTGATATTTCGGATGATAAAAGAAACATAATTAATCCTATACTTGAGACTATGGTATTAGGACTTAAAAATATAAAAGAAGAATACTCTTCTTATATAAAAATTAAAGAAGAGGAGGTGTAATTATGATGTTAAAAATGAACCTTCAGTTATTTGCCAGCAAAAAAGGAGTTGGTTCTTCTAAGAACGGACGTGACTCTATATCAAAAAGACTTGGAGTTAAGAGATATGACGGACAAGTTGTTACTGCTGGAAGTATAATAGTTAGACAAAGAGGAACTAAAATTCACCCAGGAAATAATGTAGGAAGAGGCGGAGATGATACATTATTTGCTAAGGTTGATGGTGTAGTTAAGTTCGAAAGAAAAGATAAAAAAAGAAAGCAAGTTAGCATATATCCAGTTGCTGCTGCTGAATAATCAAAAAAGGAGTGTTTTTAAACACTCCTTTTTATAATGAATAGGAAATTATATACCTTTAAAAATAGAGACAGTATAATTTCCGTTATGAATTTCAAAGTAACCTACTTTAGATATTTAAATAAAGGTTACTTTATAATGAATAGGAAATTAAAAAAGGATTGCCCTTTCGCTTAGAGAATAACATAATTATAAGTTAAAATAAGGAGGGCTTTATTTGGGAAAGATTAATGATTTAGATTTAAAATACTGGAATTTAATAGATGATTTATTGAAGCATCAAAGACATGATTACTTGAATGAAATACAAATAATATTTGGATACATAAAGCTTAATAAAATAGATGAAGCTGTTGAATATATAAATAAAATTAGAAATGAAGCATCTATTAATTCTAAATTATCAAATTTAAGTTGTGTTGACTTGTATTTGATGTTTGAAAAAAAACTAAAACAGTGCCGAAAAGAAGGCGTTAATATAGATTTTAATGTATATACGAATGCGAAAAGAGAAGACTTTAAGAATAAAGAAGTATCAAAAATGTTGACATATATGGAAAAAGCATTGAATATAATATTTGATTATATAAATAATAATAATAACAAATTTGAAAAATATATAATCTATATTGAAGAAACATCAGAGTGTTTCGTATTGAAAGTTGCTCTTGAATATTTAAATGACATTGAAAGTATAAAAAAAGAGCTTGATTCAGATCTTGCGGAAATTATTATTGAAGAAGATTATTTGATATATGAAATTGAGCTTGAATAAAGGGTGATAAAAATGTTTATAGACAAGGCTAGGATATTCGTTAAATCTGGAAAAGGTGGAAATGGAGCAGTAGCTTTTAGAAAAGAAAAATATGTTCCTGCTGGAGGACCTGCTGGAGGAGACGGTGGTAACGGAGGTAATGTTGTATTTGAAGTTGATGAAGGATTAAGAACATTGATGGACTTTAGATATAAGACAAAATACAATGCTGAAAATGGAGAAGATGGAAAAAAGAAAAGAATGCATGGTAAGTCTGTAGAAGATTTGGTTCTTAAAGTTCCTCCAGGAACTTTGATAAGAGATGAGGAGACAAATCTTATAATAGCAGATCTTAGAAAGCATGGAGACCGTGCTATAGTTGCTAAAGGTGGAGCCGGAGGACGAGGTAATACGCATTTTACAACTGCTATAAGACAAGCTCCAAGCTTTGCAGAAGCTGGTAAAGCGGCTCAAGAAAGATGGATTATATTAGAGCTTAAGATGATAGCTGATGTTGGACTGGTTGGATTCCCAAATGTAGGAAAATCAACATTCTTATCTGTTGTAACAAAGGCTAAACCAAAAATTGCAAACTATCACTTTACTACTATAAAGCCTAATTTAGGCGTAGTCCAAACTAAATTTGGGGATTCTTTTGTTCTTGCAGATATTCCTGGACTTATAGAAGGAGCACATGAAGGAGTAGGTCTTGGACACGCATTTTTAAGACATGTTGAAAGAACTAAGGTACTTATTCATATAGTAGATGTATCTGGAATAGAAGGTAGAGATCCTATAGATGATTTTGATAAGATAAATGAAGAATTAAAATTATACAATGATAAGTTAACTACTAGATCTCAAATAGTAGTTGCAAATAAAATTGATATACCTGAAGCTAGAGAAAATTATGAAAAATTCAAAGAAGAAATTGAAAAAAGAGGATATAAGGTATTTGCTATGTCTGCTGCTACAAGAGAAGGTATAGATGAGGTAATAAACTATGCGGGTACTATTGTAAAAGAGACAGAAGATATAGAATTGGTATCTGAAGAAGAAATGTTAAAAGAAGAAGATGTACAGCCTAAGAAAGAGGAAATAGAGATAACTAATGAAGATGGAGTTTTCGTAATAGAAGGAAAATCTCTTCAAAGACTTTTATACTCTGTTAACTTTGAAGATATGGAATCTGTTCAATACTTCCAAAAGATAATGGAGAAAAAAGGCGTATTCCAAAGGTTAAAGAATATGGGTGCTCAAGATGGAGATACAGTTAGATTATATGACTTAGAATTTGAATACTACGAGTAGGATGGAGGATATTATGTTAAAAGGAAAACAAAGGTCTTATTTAAAGGCTATGGCAAACAAAACAAAATCTATAACTCAAATAGGTAAAGAAGGCGTTACTGAAGCGTTTTTAAAACAATTAGAAGACGCTTTAGAAGCTAGAGAAATAGTTAAAGTTACAGTACTTGAGAATAGTGGGCTTGATGCAAAGCAAACTGCAAATGAAGTAGCGGAAGCTGTAAGAGGAGAATTTGTTCAAGCTATAGGATCAAAATTCACTATATATAAGAAAAATATTGAAAATCCTAAAATAGATTTACCTAAATAATGGGATTTTATAAATAATACCCGTATTAATTTTAATTAATACGGGTATTATTATGTTTAAAATTCAGTATTCATGATTTTGTTGACTACTTTTCTTACTATTTCATATCCAAAACCTTTATAAGTAAGGTGACTAGATAATTTTTTATATATTTTATTCTTATCTTCGCTTTTTATTTTTTCGTATTTCTTATTTCCTAGATAAAGAGCGTTCTCAAATTCTTTTTCGTCATCTATCTCGGATTGTAGTGTGTTGTTTATTGTTGAACTATCAAATCCCTTTGAATACAAAGCTTGTTTGATTTTATTTTTTCCGTATTTATTTATATTGAGTTTATCTTTTACCATGTTTTTGGCTAGATTTTCATCATCTATAAATTTATATTCTTTTAAAAAATCTAAAACTCTATTTATAGTTTTTTCATCGAATTCACTTTTTGAAAGTTTATATATTATATTTTTTTGAGACTGAGACGATCTAGAAAGTATGTTCAAGGCTTTGTTTTTGGCTTTTAGATACATTTCATCATCGATAATTTTTTGAATGGATTCTTTATCTATATCATTTCCTTTTTTAAGTTTTAAAGTATAGACTAAATCTGCGTATATTCCAATGAAAAATTCATCATCTACATAAATATTTACTCTATCTTTATTTTTTTGTTTTTCTATTTTTGTTATCTTTGGCATAAAATCATCCTTTTTATATTTAGTAAGAAACTATATAATTTTTAATTTGCACATAATATTGATAGATAAGCGAAAGTATCAACTATTTTGAGCAACGGAGCCCGTTAGGACTCGTTGGCGACATGAGCTATGCGTTAGCATAAAGCGAATTTTTTATATTTAGTAAGAAACTATATAACAGAGGCTAATAATAAAAGTTCTTCGTTATCATTGTATATCTTATCAAATTGAGATATAGGAAGCGGATTGACTCCTTTTCCAATTTCTATTGTGTATCCTGGTCGCTTGTACTCTTTAATAAACCAATCTTTATATCCGGAGTAAGAAGTAATTCCATACGGTTCATCTAAACGGTATACGCTAATCTTAGAAAAAGATTCTCCTATGGTTTTGGCTTCTGGTGGAGCCTCATTCATATAATTCCAGTAAATAACCTCTCCTTGAGAATGGTAAGCAAGAACCAATCTAGGATCTAAGCTTCTAGTGAATTCTACAACTGCTTTTGATTCTGGCTCTGATTCGGGATATTCTCCTGAGTACCTTGTAGGTCCAGGGCCTGTAACTCCGTATAAAGCTTCTGCTTCTTTTGATAATTCCCAAGATGCATCATAGTTATGATTAAGATCAACACCTCTATTATTAGCACTCCAATTTTTAGAAAAATCTGTACTGCCATTATTCCATTTTATCAAATCATTGTAATAAGGATTATTTTCCGAGAGTCCATTTAAAACTAAATCAACTCCATCGGGGTTTACCATAGGCATTATATAAATTGTACTTTGTTTCCAAATATCTCTTGGATTATATCCTCTTATTGTCTTGTTTTTAGAATATGATTTAGAAAAGTTTTCTATAAATTTCATTAAAAGAGGAGTTGTTATCCATTCAATAGCGTGGTGAGATCCATTGTAAAATACCTTGTTAGGTCCATTTCCTAGTTTAACTGAATATAGGTTTTTGTCAAGAACGCTTTTTCCAGGAGTAGATATTTCTATAAATGGATATCTCTTTTTTAAAGCTTTTAAATCTTTTTCTAAAATATCATAAGTATAGTCTATATTAGTATCTACTATATCAAAATTATATGGAATTATAACAATATCTCCTTCTTTTATCTCATTTAAACTTATATTGGGATTTGATGTTAATATAGAGTTTATAGTAGTATTAAATTTTTTGGCTATTTTTGAAAGTGTATCATCTTGCTTTATTTTATATTCTTCGAAATGATTCATATTATCAACCTCCGAAAATAATATTGTATTAATATTTTATAAAATTTTAGTTTTTTGGTGAATGATATAGTTATAGATGCATATTGACTTAAACTCCTTAAATTAGTGTATATATCTTTAATTTTCAAAAGAAATATTATATAATATGTAGGTTAGTAATATAAAAGAGGTGTTTAAATGAATACGAGTTATATTTTAAAAAAAGCTATTATTATTAATAATAAAAAATCAAAGAAAGTACATGCTGGGAGAAGTTTGAAAAAAATAGGTGTAATGGGAGGAACCTTTAATCCGATTCATTATGGACATCTAGCAACAGCAGAAGCAGTTAGAAATAAATATGATTTAGATAAAATTATATTTATGCCATCTGGAAATCCGCCTCATAAATCAAAAAAAGAAATAATAGATAAAAAACATAGATACAATATGACTATGATTGCTACTATGAGTAATATATACTTTGAAGCATCAGATATTGAAATAAAAAGAGAAGGTATGACGTATACTGTTGATACTCTTGAACAATTAAAAAAAATTTACAAGAATTCTCAGATATTCTTTATAACAGGCGCAGATGCGCTATGCGATATAGATAGTTGGAAATATCTTGATAAAAATTTCGAATTAGCTACGTTTGTGGGAGCAACAAGACCAGGAATAGAATCAGCTAAAGTGAATCAAAAAATAGATCAATTAAAACAAAAATATAATGCAAATATAGTGAATATATATGTTCCATCTTTGGATATATCTTCTACTGATTTGAGAAATAGAATTAAAAAAATAGAATCTATTAAGTATTTACTTCCTGAGAATGTGGAAAAATATATTTATAAAAATAATTTATATAGGTGATAATATGGAATTAAATGATATGATACAGATATTAGAAAAAACAATAACTTTAAAGAGGCTTAAGCATTCACTAGGAGTAGTTGAAAGTGCTAAAAAATTGGCACATATTTACAAAGAAGATTTAAAAAAAGTAGAGACTGCAGCATTGTTACATGACTGCGCAAAATGTCTAAACAAGGAAGAGGTATTACATTTAGTTGAAAAGTATGATATATTATTAGATGATATTGAAAAAAAAGAAACTGAGCTTGCGCATGGTAAAATAGGTGCTTATTTATGTAAAGAAAAATTTGGCGTCTATGATAATGAAATATTATCAGCTATAACATACCATACAACAGGTAAAAAAAACATGAATAAACTTGAAAAAATAATATATTTAGCGGATTTTATAGAACCGAACAGGAATTATGATGGAGTTGATGAACTTAGAAACATAGCTTATAAAGAAGGGCTAAATGAAGCTTTACTTGTGGCATTTGACAACACCATAAAATATGTTATTTCTATAAAAAAGATTATTCACCCTAGAACTATTGAAGCTAGAAATTTTTTACTTGAAGAATTAAATGAAATGTAGGAGTGATAACTTTGAAGCACTTTTTTAAAATTTTTATAGTATTTTTTGTTATATTCAGTATGATATTTGGAACGAGTTTATACTTGATTGTAGCTAAAGAAAATAAGCAATTAGCAGAAATACCAATGCCTGGTGACACAGAAACGACTGTTGCACAAGAGGGTGAAGTGGTTAATGTATTGCTTCTTGGAGTGGATAGTTTAGATGGAGGTAAAAAAGGTATTAGAACTGACACTATGATGATTCTGAGTATGGATCCTAAAAACGATAAGACATCTATATTATCAATACCAAGAGATTCTAGAGTTAAGATAAGAGGTAGAAAAGGATATGATAAGATAAATGCGGCACATGCATATGGCGGTGTTGAATTATCAGTACAAGCTGTTAAAGATCTTTTAGGAATACCTATACACCATTATGTAAAAGTCGATTATCAAGCACTTTATAAGACTGTTGATGAGGTAGGTGGTGTTGAGGTCGATATACCTATGAATATGAACTATGATGATCGTTATGCTACACCACCTCTTCATATCCATTTTAAAAAAGGAAAACAAGTTTTAGATGGACAAGAAGCTATGGAGTTTTTAAGATTTAGAAAAAATAATGGTGGAAAAACAGGTTATCCAAGAGGGGATTTACAAAGAGTAGAAGTTCAACAGGCATTTATACAATCACTTGCTAAAAAGGTATTAAGTCCATCTTCAATATTCAATATTAAAGGGTATATAGATACTTTTAATACGTATGTAGATACAGATATGAGTGTATCTGAGATGGCATCACTTGGTATGCAAGCTAAAAAAATGGATGTAAACAATATAAGAAAAGAGACTCTTCCAGGAGCTCCTATGTACATAAACTCAATATCTTACTATAATCCTGATAATGATGAAATAAATAAATTAGTAAATGAACTTTATTATGATAATAATAATCAAACTAATGTAGATTTGAAAATTGCAGTACTTAATGGCTCTGGTATATCTGGAGTTGCAACAGAAGTTGCTGATAAGCTTGCACGTCAAGGATTAAAACCTAATACAGTTGGTAATGCTGACGAATTTAATAATCCTAAGACTATAATATATTATGATTCTAAAAAAGAAGAAGCTCAAAAAATAAGACAGATTATAGGTAAAGGCGAGTTGAGAAAAGATAAATCTAAGATTGAAAATAAAAATACGGATATAATAGTATTAATAGGTAAAGACATTTAAGGAGGAAATTAAATGATAGAAAGTGTTGAACAAATGGTAAAAGTGGCATATGATGCTATTGGTGATAAATTAGGAGAAGATACAATAGTTTTAAATGTTGGAAAAATATCTTCTGTTGCTGACTACTTTATAATAGCTAGTGCATCGTCAGAAAGACAAGTAAAGGCTATAGCTCATAATGTAGAAGATGAACTTAAGAAGAAGGATGTATGTGTTATATCAAAAGAAGGACAAGATACATCAAGATGGATACTTCTTGATTATGGAGATATAGTAGTGCACATATTCCATGATGACGAAAGAGATGTATATAGCTTAGAAAGATTATGGAAAGATGCACCAAATGTAGATGTTGACAATTTAGTTTAAAAGTCGTATTATATACAGATAATAGTCTAGAGTAGTAAAGGGAAGTTGTTCTTTAAGAGAGCTAGTGTGTGGTGAAAACTAGTAGAGCATGCCTTTGAACTTGCTAGTTAATACTATTAGGGTTGGCTCCCTTATAAGCTACACTAAGAGGGCTTTTAGCCAATTAGGGTGGTACCGCGAGATATAACTCCTCGTCCCTAAATATATAGGGATAGAGGGGTTTTTTTATACAAAAAAATAATTACAATATAAATTTAGGAGGATTAAATATGTATGATTTTAAACAAATAGAACCATATTGGCAAAAAAAGTGGGAAGATGAAAAAACTTTTGAAACTGTTGAAAATGATAAGCCTAAATATTATGTTTTAGAAATGTTCCCTTATCCATCAGGAAAAATTCATATGGGACACGTTAGAAACTATTCGATAGGAGATGTAGTTGCAAGATTCATGAAGATGAAGGGATATAATGTACTTCATCCTATGGGATGGGATTCGTTTGGATTACCAGCAGAAAATGCAGCTATAAAGCATGGAATTCATCCTGATAAGTGGACAAGAGAAAATATACAAGAGATGAAAGAACAATTAAAACTTTTAGGTCTTAGCTATGATTGGGATAGAGAAGTAGCTACTTGTCTTCCTGATTACTATAAATGGACTCAGGACTTATTTTTAAAGTTCTATGAAAAAGGACTGGCATACAAGAAAAAATCATTTGTTAACTGGTGCCCATCTTGTGAAACAGTTTTAGCTAACGAGCAAGTAGTTGGTGGAGAATGTGAAAGATGTGATTCTGCAGTAATTAAGAAAGATTTAGAACAATGGTATTTAAAGATAACTGATTATGCAGAAGTTCTTTTACAAGATATAGACAAGCTAGATGGATGGCCTGAAAAAGTTAAGATAATGCAAAAAAATTGGATAGGAAAGAGTACTGGAGCAGAGGCTGATTTTGAGATAAAGGGATACGATAAGAAGTTAAAAATATTTACAACAAGACCAGATACTATGTATGGTGTTACTTACATGGTACTAGCTCCGGAGCATGAATATGTTGAAGATCTTGTAAAAGGAACAGAGTATGAAGAAGCTGTTAAAGAGTTCAAAACTAAAATTCAACATATGAGTGAAATAGAAAGAACTTCTACTGATACTGAAAAAGAAGGTGTATTTATAGGTAGATACTGTATAAATCCTTTAAATGGACAAGAAATTCCTATTTATATAGCTAACTATGTAATGGTAGATTATGGTACTGGTGCTATAATGGCTGTTCCGGCGCATGATGATAGAGATGAAGAATTTGCAAACAAATATAAATTAGATATAGTACCTGTTATAGATGAAGATTCAAAAATGATAAATTCAGAAGAATTCAATGGAATGGATTGTAAGGAAGCTTTTGAAAAAATAGTCCAAAAATTAGAAGAGTCTAAGATTGGTAAGAAGACTATAAACTATAGATTAAGAGACTGGCTAATATCAAGACAAAGATATTGGGGTTGTCCAATTCCAATAGTTTACTGTGAAGATTGTGGAACAGTTCCTGTTAAAAGAGAAAATCTACCTGTTAAATTACCGACTGATGTTGAATTTACAGGAAAAGGACAATCTCCTTTAATAACTTCTGAAAGCTTTATGAATACAACATGTCCTAAGTGTTCAAAGCCTGCTAGAAGAGAAATGGATACTATGGATACATTTATAGATTCATCTTGGTATTTCTTAAGATATATAGATGCAAAGAATGAAAATGAAGCTTTTAATAAAGAATTAGTACAAAAGTGGATGCCTGTTGATCAATATATAGGAGGAGTAGAGCATGCTATACTTCACCTACTTTATTCAAGATTCTTTGTTAAGGTTTTAAAGGATTTAGGAATGGTAGATTTTGATGAGCCGTTTAAACATTTATTAACTCAGGGAATGGTATTAAAAGAAGGAGCAAAAATGTCAAAATCTAAAGGTAATGTAGTTAGTCCTTTAGAGATAATTGAAAAATATGGTGCAGATACGGCTAGATTATTTGTATTATTTGCTGCACCTCCTGAGAGGGATTTAGATTGGGCTGAACAAGGTGTAGAAGGATGCTACAGATTTATAAATAGAGTATTTAGATTGATAGAAGAGCTTAAAGATTGTGTAAATGCAAAGACTGATCTTGAAAATCTATCTAAAGAAGACAAACAAGCTAGATTTGTTATACATTCTACAATTAAAAAAGTTACTGATGATATATCTGGTAAATTTGGATTTAATACTGCAATATCTGCTCTTATGGAGCTTGTAAATGAAATGTATAAGTATAAGGAATATGAAAATAGAAAAGATTGTATATTAAAAGAAGGTATAGAGGCTATAATAACTATAATTTCGCCATTTACACCACACGTTGGAGAAGAACTTTGGACTATTATAGGAAAAGAAGGTAGTGTATCAGAAATACCGTGGCCTGAGTATGATGAAACTGCACTTATTAAGGATGAGGTAGAAGTTGTAGTTCAAATTAATGGTAAAGTTAGAGGAAAGTTAACATTGAGTTCTAATGTTACAAGAGAAGAAATGCAAGAAAAGGCATTATCAGATGAAAAAATAAAAGAATTTACTAATGGCAAGGAAATAGTTAAAGTTATAGCTGTTCCTAAAAAATTAGTTAATATAGTTGTTAAGTAAAAAAACAAAACAGCTTAAGCATTTTTTATAATGCTTAAGCTGTTTTGTTTTTAACGAAATTATATAATTTTTAATTTATAGATAGAACTATATTATCAACTATTTTGATTTATGAAACTTCTGTAGGACTAAAGAATGAAGGTGAATACAACTTTGTTTGAAAGATGCAAAAATATAATCGTTTGATAGAAAAAAATAAATAAAAAAATATAATAAAAGCACATAATAATGAAATTAAAAGGTGATAAAATAAGTGTAAAAATACTGAAAAAACAAAAGAAAATGTCTAGTTCTTGTGAACAACAGTGCTTTTGTTGTGGAATTATAATCGTTGGATAAATTATAAAATTGTGAAAACGATTTTCTTGTTGATTTTTAGCAAAATACCATGTAAAATACATCTTGTAGAATAATTAACTTAGGGAGTGATAATAATGGCAAAAGTTACTTTAGAAGATGTTAAAAAAGCAAGAGAAGCAATTAGTGGTATAGCGGTTAAAACTAAATTACTAGAATGTTCAGCTCTTAGCAAGATGAGCAAAAATAGAGTATTTTTAAAATTAGAAAACTTACAAAAAACAGGATCTTTTAAAATAAGAGGAGCTGTTAATAAAATAGCTAACTTAACTGAAGAAGAAAAACAATGTGGAGTTATAGCATCAAGCGCAGGAAACCATGCACAAGGGGTTGCTTTAGGAGCTAAGATGAATGGTATTAAAGCTACAATAGCTATGCCAGCTACTGCACCACTTGCAAAGGTAGCTGCTACTAAATCTTATGGAGCAGAAGTTGTATTAAACGGACTTGTATACGATGATGCTTATGCAAAGGCTGTAGAAATACAAAAGGAAACAGGAGCTACATTCCTTCATCCATTCAATGATCCATATGTTATAGCAGGACAAGGGACTATAGCACTTGAAATATTTGAAGATCTTGAAAACGTTGACATAATATTAGTACCAATCGGTGGTGGCGGTATAATATCTGGTATTGCTGTTGCTGCAAAGGCATTAAATCCAAAAGTTAAGATAATAGGTGTTCAATCAGAAAATATAGGTTCTATGAAGGCATCAAGAGAAGCTGGAAAGGTTACAACATTCTTTAAAGCTCCAACAATAGCTGATGGTATAGCTGTAAAAACTCCTGGAGATTTAACTTTTGAAATAATAGAAGAGTTAGTAGATGAAATAGTAACTGTAACTGAAGAAGAGATAGCTCAGGCAATCCTTTTCTTAACAGAAAAAGATAAAATAGTTGCTGAAGGTGCTGGTGCTGTTGCTACTGCGGCTATAATGAGTGGCAAAGTAAAAGAAACTAATAAGAATGTAGTAGGAATAATTTCTGGTGGGAATATAGATGTAAATATGCTTTACAGAATAATAGATAAAGGTTTAGAAAAAGAAGGAAGAAGATTATGCTTTAATACTATACTTCCAGATAAGTGCGGAGAAATGTTAAAGTTCATAAACTTAATAGCTGAAACTAAGGCTAATATACTTCATATAAACCAAAGTAGAATGGGTAATGAGGTTATTCTAGGAACTCAAGAAGTAGATATAGTTCTTGAAACTTTTGATAAAGAGCATATAACTGAGATAATAGCTAAGATTGAGGAAAATGGATACAAAGTAAAAGTTAAAAATAAATAATATAAACTAAAATTTACCTTTTATTATTGTAAATTTATAGTATAATATAGAAGATTAAATATTTATTAGGAGGGTTTTAACATGAACAATCAAATAATACACACAGATAATGCACCAAAGGCTATAGGACCATATTCTCAAGCAGTAAAGGCTGGAAACTTATTATTCGTATCTGGACAAGTTCCATTTGATCCAGCTACTATGGAAGTAGTTGAAGGTGGAGTTAAAGAGCAAACTGCTAGATCATTAGAAAGTGTAAAAGCTATATTAGCTGAAGCAGGAGCTACTTTTGCAGATGTAGTAAAAAGTACTGTATTCATCAAAGATATGAATGAATTCGGACAAATCAACGAAGTATACGCTGAGTACTTTGGAGAAAACAAGCCAGCTAGAGCTTGTGTAGAAGTTGCTAGACTTCCAAGAGACGTTAAAGTTGAAATCGAAGTTATAGCAGTTGTAAAATAATAATTAATTATTAATGACCAAGTTTAACTTGGTCATTTTTTTTTGATGTTTCTTAAAAAACATATTTTTTTTAAATTAATAATATCAATAAAATAGCAAATAATATATATGAATTTCTTGAAGAAAATGGGGAAAACGATTTATTACACGAAGACATAGACTATAATTGGTAGAGTTTGAAAAAAATACAAAACAAATTATATGCAAAATATTGAAAAGAAATATAGTATAATGATAATTTTTGTAGTATAATTAATTTGTAATAATTAAACTATTATATTGTGTAATTCGAAAGGAGAAACTAATGAAAGACTATAGTGTTTTTGATGTAGTAGGGCCTAATATGATTGGACCTTCAAGTTCTCATACAGCAGGTGCTGCAAAGTTAGGAAGTATGGCAAGAAAAATGGCAGGGGGAAATGTTAAAAAGGTAAAGTTTTTACTTCATGGATCTTTTGCTCAAACTTATAAAGGACATGGTACTGATAAGGCTCTTGTAGGAGGAATATTAGGATTTTCTCCTGATGATGATAAAATAAAAACTTCTTTTGATATAGCTAAAGAAAGAGGCGTAGAGTTTGAGATGATTCCAACAGATTTAGGAGATGATAAGCATCCTAATACTGTTAAGTTTATAATAGAGACAGAGGATAATAGAAAAGTAGAAGTTATGGGAGCTTCAATCGGAGGCGGAAACATAAAAATAACTGAATTAAATGGATTAGCTATACAGTTTACAGGTGCATATCCAACTTTAGTAGTTAAACAATGGGATTTACCGGGAGCAGCAGCTCATATAACTAATTGTGTTGCTAAGAATAATATTAATATAGCATTTATGAGTATATATAGAGAAGAAAAAGGAAATGAAGCATTTACTATAATAGAGGCTGATGACATAATAAATTCTCATGTAATAGTTGATATAAAGTCTAATAATAAGTTAATACAAGATGCAATTATAATAGAAGAAATGTAAAAATTATAAGGAAAAGGTGACGTTTATGAATTTTACTAATGGTAAAGAATTATTAGATATATGTGAAAAGCAAAATAAAACGATATATGAAGTTTGTATAGAGAGAGAAATAGATTTAACTTCAAAAACTAGAGATGAAATAATAGAAAGAATGGCTCACAGTTTAGAAATAATGAAAAATTCTATTAACAAGAGTTTAACAGAAGATATAAAGTCAGTTGGAGGACTTATAGGTGGAGAAGCAAAGCTTATAAAAAATAGATTAGAAACTGGAAAGACTGTATGTGGGTCTTTAATGTCAAAGGCTATAAGTGCCGCTATGGGAGTTTTAGAGGTTAATGCTTCTATGGGTCTTATTGTTGCAGCGCCTACAGCAGGTTCTTGTGGAATACTTCCAGCTGCTATAATAACAGTTGCTAATGAATATGGATTAAGTGATGAAGATATGATAAATGCAATATTTTCAGGAGCTGCTATAGGGGCTATAATAACAAGAAATGCTACTGTTGCAGGAGCAGAAGGTGGATGTCAAGCAGAAACTGGAGCAGCAGCAGCTATGGCAGCAGCTGGTGTGGTTGAAATGATGGGTGGTACTCCTAGACAAGCTATGCATGCAGCAGCTACTACATTAAAAAATGTAATGGGACTTGTATGTGATCCTATAGCGGGACTTGTAGAGGCTCCTTGTCAAAAGAGAAATGCAATAGGAGTTGCAAATGCATTAATATCTGCTGAAATGGGACTTGCTGGAGTTGAGAGTATAATACCATTTGATGAGGTTGTAGAGGCTATGTATAAGGTAGGAAAAGCTCTTCCTATGGAACTTAGAGAAACGGCTTTAGGTGGTGTAGCAGCTACTTGTACAGGATGTAGTATAACTAAAAGAGTATTTGGATAGCTAAAAAGCTGTTGGGAATTCCCAACAGCTTATTTTTTTCTTTTATTTATGTATCTTATAGAAAATATTATAGATAAAACTATAAATGAGATTGATAGTATGGCTTTGACTGCAAACCATAATATTCTTAAAATTTTATTTATGTCTATGTTACCTAATATAGAGTTTACATCTTCTGATGCAACTAAGTTGATAGAAGATATTACTTTATCATCTCTTAAAATTTGGATTTTTCCTACATTATCACCTTTTCTTATAGGTATTTCAAGTGGTTCTTTCAATATTATTTTAGTTTTTATATTGTCTATATTTTCATCTTTTTCAGTTACTATATTGAAAGCTTCTTCTGCCTTGTATTTTAGAATTTTTTCTTTAGTAAATAATATTTTTTTACTTCCTATATTTGTATCTTTATTTATAATATTGTGCTCTGTATAATTGTCAAATCCGTAATCTAATAGAGTTCTAGAGTCCTTATAAACTTCATTTCCTTCGGATTTTAATACCACCGAAATCAATCTGAACCCGTCTTTTTGTCCGCTGGATATTAAACATTTTCTTGCAACATCTGTATAGCCTGTCTTTATACCGTCTACTAAATCATACTTTATATTTACAATAGAACCTTTATACTCTATTGTATTGCCTCCTCCAACACCCCATAAAAACTTGTTTGTACTCTTAAAAACTCTGTCGTATGGATATTGCTCGGTTGCAGGCATTTTAATATATGTAGATTTAACTATTTCTCTAAATTTGTCATGTTTCATAGCTTCTTTTGCTATTAAAGCTAAATCGTATGAGCTAGTGTAATGGTTTTCATCTGGAAGTCCATTTGGGTTGTTAAAATGAGTGTCTTTTGTTTTTAATTCCTGTGCTCTTTTATTCATAAGATTAGCGAATTCTTCTGTTGAACCTGAGATATGATTAGCTAAAACTACAGCAGCATCATTTGCAGATTTAACAAGAAGAGCTCTTAAAAGTGTTTCTACTGTAAATGATTCCCCTTGCTTAATATAAATGCCACTACCATCTATATATCCTAAATCATAATCTACAGTTACTACTTCATCTAGATTACAATTTTCAAGAGTTAAAAGAGCTGTCATGACCTTTGTTGTTGAAGCTGGATACATTTTTTCATGTATATTCTTACCATATAAAATTTTTCCTGTATCATAATCCATTAAAATAGCAGATTCACCTAGAACATTAGGTTTTTCATCTGCAAAAGAAGTTACAAAGGAAGATGATATTAAAAATATTGCTATAACTAATGATATGATTTTTTTCATATATACCCCCTTATTTGAAAATGCAATATGATTTTAGTATATCATATTTTTGTCAATAATATAGAATAGGAGGGATATTTTATGAATTTTAATAAAAGAAATTTAACGGTATTTGTGAGTATATTATTGATTGTGATTATAAGTATGTTTGTAAACAATAAAATAAACTTTGGAAAAGCTACATACGTAGTAAGCCCTAAAGAAGATAAGTATATTGATAAAGAAGAAAGTGATATGACAGAAGAAATAAGTTTAGAAAGTGAAGAGTTAGATGCTGAAAATGAGGATTCAGAAATTGTAGTATTTATAAGTGGAGAGGTAAGTACTTGTGGAGTTGTAAAAATGGAATCTAATTCAAGGCTTGTAGATGCAGTTGAAAAACTTGGAGGTCTTACCCAAAATGCAGATATGAATAGAGTTAATCTAGCTATAAAATTAGAGGATGGAGCTCATTATATAATTCCAAGTGTTTCTAATAATGAAAGTCAAGTGATAGGTGATGAAGTAAATAGTAATGATAGTGAAGAATATGTAAATCAGGATAGCTACAATAATTCTAATTCAAGTCAAGGTGCAACGTCTAAGATTAATATAAATAAAGCAAGTTCTAGTGAACTTAAATCTTTGACGGGAATTGGAGATGTTACAGCTTCAAAAATTATAGAGTATAGAAGTAAGAATGGAAAATTCAAAACTATAGATGAGGTAATGAATGTGAAAGGAATAGGTGAGAAAAAGTTTGAATCGATAAAAAATGATATAAAAGTAAATTAAATACAACTATAAAACAAAATATGATATTATATATTTATATTGTATTAAGAAGGACGGTGGAGCTAAATGGAAAACAAAATAAGATTAACTCAGATGACAACTTCTGCAGGATGAGCCGCAAAAATTGGGCCAGAGGATCTGGCTAAAGCTCTTAGTAATCTGCCGAAAATAGAAAGTGATAAACTTATAGTTGGTCTTGATACAGCAGATGATGCTGCTGTTTATAAATTAAATGAAGAAATGGCATTAATACAGACTTTAGATTTTTTCACACCTGTTGTAGATGATCCTTATTTATTCGGTCAAATAGCAGCTACGAATTCACTATCTGATATATATGCGATGGGGGGAAAACCTACTGTTGCTATGAATATAGTATGTTTTCCATCTTGTAAGGATATGGGTATACTTGGTGAAATATTAAAGGGTGGATTTGATAAAGTAAAGGAAGCTGGAGCGTTACTGGTAGGAGGACATACGGTTGATGATAAGGAACCTAAATATGGTCTTTCTGTATCTGGACTTGTGCATCCTGATAAAGTTTTATCTAATGCAGGGGCTAAGGTTGGAGATGTGTTAGTTATAACAAAGCCTATTGGAACCGGTATAATAAATACAGCTATAAAAGCTGATATGGCAGATAAATCTGTAGAAGATGAAGCGATTAGGGTTATGACTCATTTGAATAAGTATGCGGCTATGGCATTTGATGAAGTAGATGTAAACTCAGTAACAGATATAACAGGGTTTGGACTTTTAGGACATACTCTTGAAATGGCAAAGGCGTCTGATGTTTGCATTGAGATTGACTCGAATAAGGTTCCTATAATAAACGCTGCAATTGATTTTGCTAAGATGGGAATAATTCCAGAGGGAATGTATAAAAATATGAGTTATATATCACCTGATGTAGAAAGTGAAAAAATAGATCAGCATATAATCGATATTTTATATGATCCACAAACATCTGGTGGACTATTAGTTTCAGTTGAAAAAGAAAAAGCAGATGAGTTAATAAAGAGAATGATAAAGAATAAGTCAATAGATGCTAAAATAATAGGAAATGTAGTTAAAAAAGAAGGTAAATATATAAAAGTGAAGTAAAGAGGCTAACCCCTCTTTATTTTTTTATGCTTTAAAATATGTTATAATTGAGTATGAAAAAAATATAAAGGAGCGATTAACTTGAATAAGAAGAAGCTATTTTCTTTATTACCATCTGTAGATGAGATACTAAATGATAAAACTATAATAGATTTAATAGAAGAATACCCTAGAAGTTTAGTTGTTGATATAATAAGAAAAAATATAGATATAATAAGAAAAACTATATTGAATTTAAATGAAGAACAAGCGAAAGATTTTTTTATTGATTATAATAGATTTATAAATGATATTATAAATGAATTAAGATTATCTTATTCTCTTTCATTGAAAAAGGTTATAAATGCAACTGGAGTAGTTATACACACAAATTTAGGTAGATCTCTTTTGGCTGATTGTATAAAAGAGGAAGTTTGGCAGGTAGCGTCAAGGTATTCTAATTTGGAATATGATATAGATAAGGGAATGAGAGGATCTAGATATTCTCACTTAGAAGAAATAATCAAGAAAATAACAGGAGCTGAAGATGTACTTGTAGTAAATAATAATGCTGCTGCTGTTTTATTGGTTTTAAGCACTATGGCAAAGAATAAAGAAGCAATAGTTTCAAGAGGAGAACTTGTTGAGGTCGGAGGATCATTTAGAATACCTAAGGTTATGGAGGAAAGTGGTACTATATTAAAAGAAATAGGTGCTACTAATAAAACTCATTTGAGAGATTATGAAGAAGCTATAAATGAAAATACAGGAGTATTACTTAAGGTGCATACTAGTAATTATAGAGTTTTAGGTTTTACTGATAGTGTTGATATAGAGGAATTGTCTAAATTATCAAAGGAATATGATATACCTGTAATTGAGGATTTAGGTAGCGGATTGTTTGTTGATATATCAAAGTATGGTCTTAGCTATGAGCCTACAGTTATAGATTCTCTTAAAAAGGGTGCTGATATAGTAACTTTTAGTGGAGATAAAATATTAGGAGGACCGCAAGCTGGAATAATTGTAGGTAAGAAAGAATATATAGAAAAGATGAAAAAAAATCAGTTAACTCGTGCGTTAAGGGTAGACAAGTTGACTATAGCAGCTCTTGAGGCTACGTTTAGACTTTATTTAGATGAGAAAAAGGCAGTTAAGGAAATACCTACTTTAAGAATGCTGACTTATTCTATGGATGAATTAAATGATAAAGCACAGAAATTTTATGAAATGATAAAGAATCAAAACTTAGATGCTGATGTTATTATAGAAGATGGTCATTCTCAGGTTGGAGGAGGATCTATGCCTCTTGAAACTATAGATACAAAGGTTATAGCTATAGTTCCTAATAATATGGGTGTATCTGAGCTTGAGAAAAGCTTAAGACTTAGCGAGGATAGTATTATAGCTAGGGTATATGATAACAAATATGTTTTAGATGTTAGAACTATATTTGATGATGAATTAGAGGTTATATCGAAACAACTGGCGACTGCACTAAAATAGGAGGTTTAGTATGAAAAATATAATAATAGGAACAGCAGGACATATAGATCATGGAAAAACAACTCTTATAAAATCTCTTACAGGAAGAGAGACGGATAGATTAAAGGAAGAACAAAAAAGAGGTATATCAATAGATTTAGGATTTACATACTTTGATTTGCCTAGTGGCAAAAGAGCTGGTATAGTAGATGTTCCCGGTCATGAAAAGTTTATAAAAAATATGTTGGCAGGTATATCAGGTATAGATATGGTTTTACTTGTTGTTGCTGCTGATGAGGGAGTTATGCCTCAGACTGTTGAACATTTAGATATTTTGAATTTTTTAAATATAGAAAAAGGAATCATAGTAATAACAAAGTGTGATACAGTAGAAGATGAGTTCTTGGAACTTATAAAAGAGGATGTAAAGGAGAAGGTTCGAGATACTTTCTTAAAAGATGTGTCTATAATAGAAGTGGATTCTATAAGTAAAAGAGGAATGGATGAATTAATAGGTGAGATTGATAAAATAAGTGATGAGGTTAAAGCTAAGAATTTAAATGCTCAACCTAGACTAAATATAGATAGAGCTTTTTCTGTTAAAGGGTTTGGAACGGTAGTTACTGGTACATTGATAGAAGGTAGTATAGATGTAGATGATACTTTAAATATATATCCTCAAAATAAACCTACAAAAATTAGAAGTATACAGGTTCATGGAAAATCTGTAAAAACAGCTTATGCAGGTCAAAGGGTAGCTATAAATTTATCTAATGTTAAGGTTGATGAAGTTGAAAGAGGAAATGTATTAGCTTATCCTGAATCATTAAATGAATCAATGATGTTAGATGTGAAGCTTTCTTTAGTTAAACATTCATCTAGAATGGTAAAATATTGGGATAGAATAAGATTTTATCATGGGACTAGAGAAATCTTAGGTAGAATAGTTCCTATGGATAAGGAAGTTTTAAATCCAGGAGAAGAGGGCTATTGTCAAATAAGACTTGAAGAATCTATTGTAGCTAAGAATAAGGATATGTTTGTAATAAGATTTTATTCTCCAATGGAAACTATAGGTGGAGGAATTATACTTGATTCAAATCCTAAAAAACATAAAAGATTTGATAAAGATGTTCTTAATTCTCTTCACTTAAAGGAAAAAGGCGATTTAAAAGAGATAATAGAGGAAATCATAAAAAAACATAGCAAAGAATATCCTGTTTTAAATGATATTGCTGTTTATATTGGTGAAAAAAGGGAAATAATACAACAAGAGATAGATACATTGTGTGAACAAAACAAGATTATGAATATAAACAATATATATATACACAAAAGCTTTTATGATGATTTAAAAAATAATATTATAAAAGTACTATCTAATTCTCATAAGAACAATCCTCTTAAAAAAGGAATATCTAAAGAAGAATTAAGAACTAGAATAGAGAAGAATTTAAAGACTAAGGATTTTGACGTTTTACTAAATCTTATAGTAAATGATAATGATATAAAGATTGTAGATAATATAGCAAGTTTATATGATTTTGAAGTTACGTTTAGTAAATCACAATTGAATATACAAAAATATATAGAGGATAAGTTGAAAAATGATAAGTTTACACCTAGAAATATAAATGAAATTATACAAGATAAGAAAGAAAATCAAGAAGTTTTAGAAGCTTTATTAGGAGATACTCTTGTTATGGTTACTGAGGATATTGTATATTATAAAGAAAATTATGATATAGCAGTTGATATGGTAAGAAAACATTTGGAAGAAAATAAGTCTTTGACTTTATCGGAATTTAGGGATTTAATAGGCGCGAGTAGAAAATATGCCATGGCGCTTTTAGAAGATTTTGATAGAAACAAGATAACAAGAAGGCTAGGAGACAAAAGAATGCTTTTCTAGGGGGAATGTTTATGGTTAAAATATTAATAATTGATTCTCGGTCGTTATTAATAAAGGAAATAAAATATTCATTTGAAGATGAGCATTATAGAATTGATAAAGTCTGCAGCTCACAAGAAGCTTTAAGTAAAAAATATAGCAATTATGATGTAGTTATAATAGATTCTCAAATAAGAAAAAAAGACGGATTTCAGTTGTGTAAAGAAATAAGAGAGGTATCAACAGTACCTATAATAATGATAACCCCGCAAGGAGAAGACTATAAAAAGATAATGGCACTTGAAATTGGAGCCGATGATTGTCTATCAAATCCTGTTAATATATTAGAACTTAAAGCTAGAATAAAGGTTATATTGAGAAGAATTCAAAAAATAGAAGACGTAGGAATGACATCTGAATTTAAGGTTGGAGACTTTGAAATAAACACACTGGGTAGAAAAGTTATGTACCAAAAAAAACATATAAATTTAACAGGAAAAGAATTTGATTTATTATTATTTTTAGTAACTAATCCGGGAGAAGTATTTGATAGAGAATATTTACTTGAGAAAATATGGGGTTATGAATATTATGGAGATTTAAGGACTGTAGATGTTCATATAAGAAGACTTAGAGAAAAAATAGAAATGAATGCTTCAAGCCCTAGATACATATTAACTAAATGGGGAAAGGGATACTACTTTAAAAAAAGTTAAGAAAGACCTATTTAGTTTAGGAGGTAAAAATGAGAAAAAAAATATATTTTATAATGATGATATCCATTTTGATGATATTTGCAGTTGGATGTGGTGATAAAACATTAAATAGCGATATAAAAAAACAAGAAGTTAAACTTTATTACTCTAGTAATGATAATTCAAAAATATATTGGGTTACAAGACCTATTGAGTACATTAATGGTGAAAAATATGAGATTACTTTAAATGCCTTATTAAATGGACCGTATACTTCTGATATGGTTAGAAGTATAAATGAAAAAACAAAAATATTATCTATAAACAAAAAAGACGATATATTGTATATAGACTTATCTAAAGATTTTTTAAACTTTAAATCAGATATGGATGAAGTTAACTCTGTAATAACTATTAGTAATACTTTAAACCAATTTGAAGAAATAAATGGTGTAGAAATAAAAGTTGAAGGTAAGGATTTGATATCTTCTGATGGAGAAAAATATGGAGTATTAAAACCATTTGATTTAAGTGATGAAAAAAATGTAGCTCTTACGATATATATTCCAGATGAAAATTTTGAATATCTTGTTCCTATAAAAAGTAATGTTGAGATTAAAGAAGGCGATATAATAGGTAAAAAAGTTATTGAGGCGCTAATAGATAAATCTGATAAGCAAGGATATAATGTAATACCTAAAGGAACTAGATTATTGAATTATTCACAGGATAAGGGAATAGCAACTGTAGATTTAAGCCAAGAGTTTGTAACAAATTCAAGTGGAGGATCGACATCTGAGACTATAGCTATATACAGCATAGTAAATTCTTTAACAGAATTTGAAAATATAAATAGTGTATTATTTTTGATAGAAGGGAAAAGTGTAGAAAATTTTTCTCACTATGAATTTAATAAACCTTTTTCTAGAGATGAAAGCTTAATAAAGCATTAATGAAAGATGTTAATATGAAATTTTAATATAAAGAATAATACTTAGAAAAATATTTGAAGAAATTTATTATATTGTTCTAAGTATTATTTTTAACAGCTATAGATAATAATCCGTTCAAAAAAATGACAAAATAAAAGTAAAAATGACGAAAAAATACTTGTAAAAACACAATATGCATGTTATTATATAGAAGTACCATTGTAAAGGTACTTTATGGGAGTAGATGGTGGCTGGTGTTGCCTCTGGTCTTCAAAACCAGTTCGGGGAGTTAAGAGCTTCCTGGGTAGGTTCGATTCCTACATATTCCCGCCAATTAAAAAATTAACGGTTACAGCTATTTAGCTTGTAGCCGTTTTTTTATTTTATTCGTTTAATTGTTTTTTTTCTGTTAATTTAAAAATCTTCTCATTTTCATCCCAGGTATATAGTTCTTGTTGAGAAGTTTTACTAATTTCTTTAAATTCTTCTTTCTTAGGTGTATTGGTAGATTTTGCTTTTGATTGAATATTTGTAGTTATTGCAAGTATTTTAGGAATATCTTCATCTAGATAATCTATTGATGTCTGTTGAATATTTTTATTCCAAAGATCATTAGGAGCATTTTTATCAAGCCAAATGTCCTTATATATTTCATCGTAATAAATAGATTTTTTGAAAGTATCTTTAAATGAATTTTTATCAAAATAGAATACTTGAACAAAATTATCTATAAAAAAAGCACCTAAACGTTCATCTAATAATTGCTCCACTACTAAAAAATCTTTAAATGAAGATATGTTTTTTACTGGAGACAGATTTGTTATTTTAGTTTTATAAAAATACTTATCATTCATAGTATCTTCATATACGGCTATTAATGCGTTATCTTTGGATAAGTTTAAATTAAATAGAATGTCTTGTTTATCATTGGGTAAAACATCTACCTTATATATTTTAAGGTCTATATAATCTATGTATTCATTCCAATTGTTATATCCAGTAGCATTTAGCACATTCTTTATTATTTGTTTTCTCAAAACCTCGTTCTTTGGTTCGTCCTCAGAAGACTTTAAATAACTATTCACTATACTTTTATCTATTAAGCTATTATAGCACTTAGGAAAAAGCATAAAACAGTTGATTGCTATTAAAATACTTAAAATAAATACTATTTTTTTCAAAAAATCACCCCTTACATATTTATTAATATAAGGCTTGGGCATATTCTAATAATTTTATATATTTCTGAGGTCATTTATCTCATCTAATATTTTTTTTATAAATCCGTTGTCAAGATCAAATAAAGAGTATATTTGTTTTTTATTCTCATTTAAATTAGATTTTAAAATTTCTTCATTGAACAATAAATAATTTTCATTACTTAAGTATATCCCTGATAATCTCAAAATATCTTTATAAGTTGATATTAGTTTGGATATTTTTGTTATAGGGTAATTATTTATATACTTCGTTGATTTTTTAAAATATAGGATAGATTCATTATACTTATTTACGAAATTTCTTAGAGCAAAGATTATATCTTTATCTGCTTTTGTTAAAATGATATTTTTTTTATTTGGTTTTTTGTAAGTGATATTTATAGGTGTTTTTTTGAATTTTATATTGTTTTTTTTCTTGTTTTGTAGTTTACTATAAAAATGGTCCGAATTTAATACAAAATTAGAGCTTAAAGTATTATTTGTAGGTTTATTTACTTTATTTATTGGATCGATCTGGGGTATATTATTAACTGGAGACTTATTCGTGATTTTCATAATGTTGATTCTAGAACTATTTACTTTGTTTATCATAATATCACCTTCCTTTAATGATATATCGTTAATATTATATGATTTATATAGGGATTTTAGATTAAAAATAAAAATAGGAGGTATAATATGCAAAAAGATTTTTCTATGAGAACAGAACTTTTATTAGGAAATGAAGGAATGAATAAGCTTAAAAATTCAAAAGTAGCAGTTTTTGGGGTAGGTGGAGTTGGGAGTTTTACATGTGAAGCTTTAGCTAGAGCTGGAGTAGGAACTTTAATAATGATAGATCATGATGATATAGATATAACAAATATAAATAGACAATTACCAGCTCTTCACAGCACAGTGGGCCAAAGTAAGGTTGAATGTATGAAACAAAGAGTGCTTGATATTAATCCTGATATAAATGTAATAGACCATAAGAGATTATACGACAAAGATAGTGCAGATGAATTGTTAAGCAAAGATTATGACTATGTAGTAGACGCTATTGATATGGTATCGTCTAAAATAGATTTAATAGAGAGATGTTATAAAAATGATATAAAAATAATAAGTTCTATGGGTATGGGAAATAAATTAGACCCTACTAAAATAGAGGTTACAGACATAACTAAGACTCACATGTGTCCTTTAGCTAAGGTTATGAGAAAAGAATTGAAGATTAGAAATATCAAAAGATTAAAGGTTGTATATTCAACAGAAAAACCAATAAAGCCTGTTGTAAGTATATTTAGTGAGTCAAAGAGAGAAACTCCTGGAAGTACATCTTTTGTTCCGTCTGTGGGAGGTCTTGTTATAGCATCTGTTGTAGTTAATGATATCGTTAATCTATAAAAAGCTCATCCATTAAATCATTTACTTCTTTTTTTAGTTTGTTTGTTTCATTCAAATCTAAGGAGATGCCATTTTTATTTATTAATATGACATCTCCTTCTTTGGCTGATTTAGGGATTTCTGATCTATGTATATTTACTAATGATTTATCGTAGAGTTCTACTATTGCAAATTGATTTTCGAATCTATCTATTATACCTCTCATTAAAATCATCTCCTATATAGAGTTAATGGTTTCTTATAACTAAAAATCTCATAACCATCACAAAGGAGCACTATATCTCCTTGCTTATCGGTTCTATATAAAGGTATATTATATTTTTTTAAAAGAGTCAATATTTTTTCACTTGGATGATTGTACTTATTGTTGTATTTACAAGAAATGACTGCAATATCTGGCATTACCTTTAATAAAAAATCTTCACTAGTTGAAGATGAACTACCGTGATGCCCTAATTTTAAAATATTTGATTTTATATTGTAATTTGACTTTATCATATCTTGTTCATTTTCGAATTCAGCATCTCCTGTGAATAAAAAACTTTTGTTTTTATAAGTTGATTTTATCACCAATGAGCATAGATTGTTGTCACTATAATTTTTTGTAGGACTTAAAATACTGCATTTAATGAATTTACCTAATGAGAAATTCATTCCTGATTTAGCTTTGTTAATTTTTAAATTTTTATTTTTAGCAGCTAATAAAACATCTTTGAATGTATTTGTATTGTGTGCCTTGTTAGGCATATAGAATAACCCTATATCAAAATTGTCTATTATATAATCAAGACCTCCTATATGATCTGCATCGGGATGGGTTCCTACTAGAATATCTATTTTTTTTATATTGAGATTGTTTAGGTAATCAGCTACTTTTGACCCTTGAGAGTTATCTCCAGCATCTATTAACATGGTTTTGTTGTCTGGAGAAATCAAAAGAGTACTATCCCCTTGTCCCACATCTATAAAGTGAACAGAAAATAGATTATTATCTAAACTACATTTTATAGATTCTTTATTTGTTTGAGTACAACTACAAAGAATAATCGATAATATAATAAATGTTAGTAAGAGTGTTCTTTTCATAAGTCACCTCCATTTAACATTATTGAGTTATTTTATAGATTTAATAAGTGTATCGAATAATAAAATGGGGAATATATTAAAAAAGTTGATAAAGAGTTTAACTTTGTGATTATAAATACCTCTTGAGGGTATATAAGAATATATGATAGAATGGATAAGGTATAAAGGAGGTAGATTCAAATTTTTAAACCAGTAGATATAGAAGCAAAAAATGAGCTAGACAAATATTTGAAAAACTTAAATCATGAAGCTTGTGAATATAACTTTACAACTTTATTCATGTGGCAGCATTTATATAAAACTATGTACTATAAAGGAGAAAACTTTATAGTTATTATAGGTGAGTACGAGGATCAAAAATTCACCGTGATACCTCTTGCTAGAAAAGAGGATTTAAAAGATGCATTTGAATTCATTGAAAATCATTTCAATGATAATAATCAAAAGATTCATTTAAGAGCTGTAACAGGAGAATTTGTTGGATTTTTAAAGGAAAATTATAACGAAAAATTTAATTATATAGAAGAAAGAGATTATTTTGACTATATTTATTTAGGTGAAAGTTTAAGAACTCTTAAAGGTAGAAAATATCAAAAGAAAAGAAATCATGTTAATTATTTTTTAAAAGAGTATGAGGGAAGGTTCGAATATAAAAGATTGAATGAGGATGATTTTGATGAATGCCTAAATCTTTTAGAAAAGTGGACTGAAAATAAAGAAGATGATGAAAGTATATTAAGTGAAAAAATTGCAATTGAGAAGGTATTTGAAAACTACGACAAACTGGATGTGAAAGTGGGAGGAATCTATATAGATTCTAAATTAGAAGCATTTACATTTGGAGAGTATTTAAATGATAATATGGCACTTATACATGTAGAAAAAGCTAATGCAGAAATAAGAGGATTGTATCCTATAATAAACAAGTTGTTTTTAGAAAATGAATTTGCAGATGTTGAATTTGTAAACAGAGAAGAAGACTTAGGGGTTGCAGGTTTAAGAAAAGCTAAATTATCTTATTATCCTCATAAATTCGTAGAGAAGTATACTGTATTGGAGGTTTAATATGAAAATTAGATTTGCATATAATGAGGATTTACAAGAAATAAAAAATATGTGGGAATACTGCTTTGGCGATACTGAGATGTTTATGGATTATTATTTTGACAATAAATATAAATGTGAAAATACATTGGTGGTTGAAGATAATAGAAGAATAATATCTTCACTTCAACTAAATCAATATAAAATAAAAATAAATAACAATATATATGATACATCTTATGTTGTAGGTGTAGCTACACTCCCTGAAGCTAGAGGTGGTGGTGCTATGAAAGATTTGATAAGTACTACACTTAATCAACTTTATAATAAAAAGCAAGTAGTATCTATACTTATGCCTATAGATTATAGATTGTATAGAAAATTTGGATATGAACATTGTTACGATCAGATAAATTATGAAATAAATATAGAACTTTTGAAAGATTTTAAATCAAAAGGTGTTTTTAAAAAAGCATTAAATAAACATATAGATTCTATTATAGATATTTACGATTGTTTCTTAAAAGATAAAAATGGATACGTAAAAAGGGATAGAACTTATTATGATACATTGTTTAAAGAAATAGAATCAGAAAATGGATATATATATATACATGAAAATGAGGAACAGATGGATGGATACGTAATATATTTTAAAATGGATGACACTATGTTCATAAGAGAAATTGCCTACAAAAATATAGATGCATTAAAATCTATATTAAAATTTATATACAACCATAATACTCAATTTAAAAAAGTTAGTATTAACTCTATTATAGATGACAAAATAAAACTTATAATTCCAGCACTTAAAAAAATAAATATGAATATAAAGCCATTTATGATGGGAAGGGTAATAAATGTTAAAAAATTCATAGAAGGTTTGAATATAGAGAAAGATATAAACTTAAAATTGAGAGTAAAAGATAGATTTATAGATCAGAACAATAAGACGTTTTTGATAAATAATAAGGAAATAGTAGAATCTATTGATGAAAAAGAAGATATTTCAATGGATATAAATACATTTAGCCAATTGGCTTTTTCATATATAGATATAGAAGAAGCAGTGTTTTTAGGAAATATAGATATGGAAGATACTATTTACATTAATGTTTTAAAGAAAATATTTAATAAGAAAACTAACTATATAAATGAATATATTTAAAGGGTTTAGTGCCCTTTTTTAGTTTTTTGAATACACCTATTATAGGAGGTGTATTAAATGGAAGGTTATTCAAGTCCTATAATAATATCTTTAATAGTAGGTATAACTCAAGTTATAAAAACAGCAGGCGTTCCTAAAAAATTTGCACCACTAGTATCATTAGTTGTAGGAATAGTATTATGTATATTTTATGAAAGTAATACAGATATAAAAAAGAGCATATTAGATGGTATAATAGCAGGGCTTACTGCTAGTGGTTTGTTCTCTGGATATAAAAGTGTTTCTAAATGAGATAAAAAGTGAAATTGTATCGGTTCAATAATTATTGTTATATGATATTTCCCCTGGTATAATAAAGTTGAAATAATGTTATGGGGGGAGTTTTATGAAAAATATAAAATTATCTAGTTTAGTTCTTATGGGGCTTATGACTGCAATGGTTTGTGTCGGTACAATGTTAATTCAAATTCCTGTACCTGCGACTAATGGTTTTATAAATATTGGAGATAGTATAATATTTATTACATCTGTTTTGTTTGGACCTGTAGCTGGTATGGTAGCTGGTGGAATAGGTTCGGCTCTTGCTGATATATTAAGTGGTTATGCTCATTGGGCATTATTTACATTGATAATAAAAGGACTTGAAGGGGCGGTAGTAGGAATTTTAGTTAAAAAATATAAAAACAGATTTATATTATCTTTATCAATGATTATAGGATCTATAGTTATGGTAGTAGGTTATTATATTGGTGGAGGAATATTAAAAGGAAGCTTTATAGTATCTTTAGAATCTATTCCTTGGAATGTAGTGCAGGGAGTTTCAAGTACTATAATAGGAGTTTTGGTGTCTAGTGCAATAATGAAGACCAACTATATGAAAGTAAACAAGGCTTTGAAAAATTAAATCTAAATATATTTGAAATCCCTGAATTATAAAAAATAATTCGGGGATTTTTGTTTGTACATATATATATTTGATTATAATATTAAATACTTACATAAAGTGAAACTTAATTCAGATGGAGTTTTTACTCCAACTGAATTTTAGCTTCGCGTGTCCTTGGGGTAAACCAATCTATAGATGTCAGCTTTCGGATAAAAAGGAATGATATATATGAGAAGACCTATTGTATTGATTTTATTGATAAGTATTGTAATTTCATTTGTATATACAAAAAACTATAATGATAAATTTTATGATATAGAGGATAAATATATCCAAGTTGAAGGTATTGTTAAAGATGCTATTTATAAAGAATACTATTATGAGTATGTAGTGGGTAATTTTTTGATAAGAGATTTTAATAAAACTGAAAAAACAAATATAGGAGAATATATTAGAGTAAAAGGAACTTTTAAAACTTCATATAATATGATGATAGATGAATTTAATTATGGAATGTACTTGAAATCGAGAGGGATAGATGGCATAGTAAATTCTAAGTATATAAAATTATATAAATCTCACAATATATATTCTTACATTAAAAATTCAAAAAATAGTTTAGAATATGCAATAGAAGACATTTTCAGAGAAAATTCATCGTTTGTAAATGCTTTGATATTAGGGGATAAGTCTAAGTTGGATATAAACATTAAGGAAGCATTTTCAAGGGCAGGAGTGAGTCATATAATAGCCTTGTCGGGTCTTCATATAGGTATAGTTATATATATTATTACGTTGATGATTGGTAGAATTAATAATTTAGTAAAATTTTTTACAATAAGTATATTAATATTCATATATTGCATTGTTGTTGGTTTTAGAGGGTCTATGTTTAGAGCATGTATTTTTAGTTTTATAATATATTTAGCTATATTTGTACAACGAGAGTATGATGGTATATCTGCGCTTTGTTTTGTGGGAATTATTTTATGTATCACAAATCCCTTCAATATATACGACATAGGGGTTCAGTTGTCTTTTTTAGCTACGTTATCTATAATATATTTTTACAATAAAATTGATAAGTATATAAGATGTCCTTTAATATCAACAACAATATCTGCAAGTATATTGACTATACCTGTTGTTTATTATAGATTCAATATTATATCCAATGTATTTTTAATAAGTAATGTTTTGGTAGTGCCTACAGTAGGAATACTTATAGGGTTGATTTTTATGGGAATTATTTTTTATTATATTAATGTTAACATTATATATTTGATGATATCTAAAATAGTTTGTTTTATAATATTTTATATAAAATTTGTTGTATTTTATTTATCTAGTATAAAATATTCATATATAGAATTTGAAACTGTTAGTTTGAAATTAGTTGTGCTTTATTATATACTTTTAATGACATATATGATATATAACGAAAGAAAAACAGTAAAGGAGCAATTAAATGAAGTACGGGGATATAATTAAAGATATAAAAGCGAATAAATACGAAAAAATATATACATTTTATGGAAAAGAGAGTTATCTTATAGATGGATTGATAAAAAAATTCAAGGAAAGCTTAAATAGTACGTTTATAGATTTTAATTTTTCTACAATAGATGGGAGTCAAACTAGTTTAGATGAAATTATAAGTAGCTTAGAAACTATTCCTTTTATGGATGATAGAAAGATTATAGTCGTTAAGAATTTTGAGATTTTGACTAATAAAAAAAAGAATTTTACACAACAAGACGAAGAAGAAATTTGTGAATATATAAAAAATACTCCGGATCATGCAATATTAATATTTGCGAGTTATTCTGATATAGATAAGAGGAAGAAGTTTAGTAAGATACTTGGAAAACATGGAATTTTGTTAAATTGTAATAAACTAGATAATAATGAGCTTTTAAAATGGGCTCAAAAAAGATTTAAAAAGGAAAATGTAGAGATAGATAATTCTACATTGAATTACTTTTTGAATAATTTAGATTATCAAAATAAGAACTCGGATAAAACTTTGCGTGATGTGGAAAATGAAATTATAAAGATAACTTCATTTGTAGGACCAGGAAAAAAAGTTTCTACAAGTGATGTAGATCAGTTGTCCTCTAAAAAAATAGAAAATGATATATTTAAATTGATAGATTTTATAGGAAATAAAAATGGTAGTGAAGCAATAAAAATATTTAATGATATGGTTGTTAAAGGAGAATCTCCTTTGATGGTTCTGAGCATGATTTCGAGACAGTTCAAAATAATAATGCAGGCTAAGGCATTAAGTGGTAAAGGTGAATCAGAAAATAGTATAGCAAAATCGTTAGGGATTCATCCATATGTTATAAAAAAAGCATTGATACAAAGTAGAAAATTTGATAATTCTACAATAATAAGATTACAAAATGAGCTTTTGAGAGCTGATTATAGTATAAAGAATGGGCTTAAAAAAGATATATTGGCATTAGAAATTATAATATCTAAGTTCTGTATATAAAATTCGTTTCATGCTAACGAGTCCTGCGGGCTTTGTTGATCAAAAATAGTTAAAAATCATATGAGTTCTTTATAAATAATAAAAACCCCAGAGATTTCTGGGGTTTTCTTAGTATATTAACCTGCTATAGTGTTTAACTTTTTAGCTAGTTTAGATACTTTTCTAGCAGCAGCGTTCTTGTGCATAGTTCCTTTAGCAGCTACTTGATATATTTTCTTTTCAGCAGATCTAAAGTTGTTTATTGCTTCTTCTTTGTTTCCTGCAACTAAAGACTCTTCGAATTTTCTTATAGCAGTTTTAACTTGAGATTTTCTAGCTTTATTTAAAGCTGTTTTCTTAGCTATAACGTTTATTCTTTTTTTAGCCGATTTAATGTTAGCCAATCTGTTCACCCCCTTGTATGTATAATGGTTCTTCAAATATCAACAAAGTAGATTTTATCAGAAAAAAAACTAAAAATCAAGGATAAATATATATTAATGATATTTTAAAATAGTGACTTTTAATATAATAGACAAAAATTGAATAAAATATAATAAATTCTTTTAATTTGTCTTAAAAAATAAAAAAATATATTTGAATTAAGTTTCATTTTATATACTTCAATTTTAAATAATATATGTGCATATAAAGTTATAAAAAAATAAAAATTGTAAAAAATATATTTATAGTAAATATTTATCCGAGATTATGGAGGTGTACTTTTGAAGAATATAAGAACTGATTTGGCTATTGAAGCAAGAGAAATGTATAGTGAAGATAGAAATGTTGAAATACCTGGGGTTAAAGTTGATAACGAAGAAAATGAAGATTATACAGTTACTAGAATTGAAATTATGGATGATAGAGGAAAAGAAGTAATGGGAAAGGAAAAAGGTATTTATATTACTATAGAATCTAAGTATTTGACATTTGATGATGAAGAATCTAGAAATACAATCGTTGAATGTATGAGTAAAGAATTGAACAAGTTATTTGGAGCAGAAAATAATAAAAAAACACTGATAATAGGTCTTGGAAACTGGAATATAACATCTGATGCATTGGGTCCAAAAACTGTATCTAAGACATTGGTTACTAGACATCTATTCAAAGCCTATAATAAAGAAGAGGATAAAGATTTAAGCGAAGTAGCAGCTCTTAGTCCTGGAGTTATGGGTATAACAGGTATAGAAACTAGTGAGACGGTTAAAGCCTTAGTAGACATGATAAAACCTGATAGAGTAGTAGCTATAGATGCTTTAGCTTCTAGAAAGTTAGAAAGAGTCAATAAAACCATACAGATATCTACTGCTGGAATATCTCCAGGAGCTGGAATTGGAAATATAAGAAAATCATTAAATGAAGAATATCTGAATGTTCCTGTGATTGCAATTGGGGTTCCTACGGTTGTTGATGCTGCAACTTTAACATCTGATGTTATAGATATGACGATAGATAGTCTGATAAAAGAAAGTTCAACTGGAAAAGAATTTTACAGTATGTTAAAACAATTAAAAGAAGAAGAAAAATACAGATTAATTAAAGAATTATTAGAGCCATTTGATCAAAATGTAGTAGTTACACCTAAAGATATAGATGAAATAATAGATAATTTAGCGATAATACTTAGTATGTCTTTAAATAAATCACTACATCCAGGAATAAATTAATATACTTTCTCATATATATGTATAAATGAATTTAATATTGATTCACAAAAGAGGACAAGAATTAGGGGAGGTATACAAATGAAAAGAAAATCAATAATATTAAGTATTATTTTGAGTATATCTTTTGTTGCTATTTTTTCTATTACAAGCAAGGCTATTAGTTCAAATGAAGAAGATTTTCTGAAATATCTCATAACTAAAACATATCCGGAACTAAAAGAAGAAAAAAAAAGCAAAGGGATTATTAAGATCGGTGTTAATATGTTAAAAAAAGATGATAAGAAAATTGAAGCTCATAAAAATGAAGAATTCATAAAAATAACTGTTAATGATAAAAAAACGGTAGAAACCAATAACAAAATAGAAACTAATAATAAAATTGCAAAAAAAGCAAATCAGATGAAACCTCAGGTACCTCAAAAAGTAGAACTTGTTAATGGAAAGCCTCAAATCTTGATATACCATACTCATGGTACTGAAAGTTATGAACCGGAAAGAACTGGTAATTACCACTCTCTAAATAGGAAATACTCAGTAATAGCTGTAGGCGAAGAGTTAAAAAAGAACTTAGAGACAAAAGGATATAGTGTTTTACATAATCAAGATTATCATGATTACCCATCTTTTAATGGATCTTATGCAAGATCTTTAAAAACAGCTAGAGGTTTATTGAGTAAATACGATAGTATAAAATTCATATTTGATATACATCGAGATGGAATAGATATAAAGAATGGAGAAATGAGGAAAAATGTAAGAAAACAGGAAACAACAACTATAAATGGAGAAAAAGTAGCTAGATTTTCCATAGTAGTAGGACCTGAGAGTCCTAACCGAAAAGAAGTAGAAAAGTTTGCGAATTATATAATAAATATAAGTAATAAAAAATATCCAGGACTTGCAAAAAAGGTTATAGTAAAGCCATATGGAAAATTTAATCAATTTTTATCAAATAATTACGCTTTAATAGAGATAGGAGGAAATGCAAATACTATACAGGAATCTTTGAATACTGCTAAGTATTTATCAGAGATATTAGATGAGGTTTTAAAAAATATGAAAAGGTGATCTTTATGGGAAGACTAGAAAAAACTATTGAAAATAAAAAGAACAAGAAAAACAGAAGGACTAGAAGAATATTTACATGGGTTACCTTTATAATATTTTTATACTGTATAAATATAGTTGATTATAGAACTAGAACTTTTATGGGTATCTACGATGAATCTATTTATTATAAAGTATATACATTTGTTGAAGGCTTATCTTATAAAGTAAGATAAGCCTTGTTTTATTGATATTAAAAATATGTATTATAAAACGAATAAAAATTTATTGAAATATAGATAATTACATTATACAATAAAGATTATATTGCTTATTTAAATAAGCATATAAATATACATATTTTAATCTATAATGAAATTATATAATTTTTAATATGTGAATAACGTTGATTAAATATCTACATTTGCAATTATTTTTAAGCGGCGAAGCCTGTAGGATTCGTTTGCGACATGAGTCATGCGTTAGCATGAATCGAATTTTTTAATATAGATGAGGAGGAAACATAAAGTAATGAGTAAACAAAGTAGAACTCGTAATTTCAGTATAATAGCTCATATAGATCATGGAAAATCTACTCTAGCTGATAGATTGATTCAACATACAGGACTTGTTAGCGAAAGAGATATGAAAGATCAGCTTTTAGACAATATGGATTTGGAAAGAGAAAGAGGAATAACTATAAAGCTTCAAAATATAAGATTGATATATAAGGCTAAGGATGGAAATGAATATTATTTAAATTTAATAGATACTCCAGGGCATGTCGATTTTAACTATGAGGTATCAAGAAGTCTTGCGGCTTGTGAGGGTGGACTTTTAGTAGTTGACGCAGCTCAAGGAGTTGAAGCACAAACTCTTGCTAATGTGTATTTAGCAATAGATCAAGATCTTGAAATAGTACCAGTTATAAATAAAATAGATCTTCCAAGCGCTAGACCAGATGAGATAAAGGAAGAAATAGAGGACATAATCGGAATTGATGCATCAGAGGCACCGTTAGTATCTGCAAAAGAAGGTCTTAATATAGAAGATGTACTTGAGGCTATAGTTCAAAATATACCTGCACCGACAGGTGATACGGATGCTCCTTTAAAGGCATTAATATTTGATTCATACTATGATAGCTATAAAGGTGTTGTGGCATATATAAGAGTGTTTGAAGGAACTCTAAAAAAAGGTATGAAAATAAGAATGATGAACACTAAAAAAACTTTTGAAGTTACAGAAGTTGGAGTTATGGCACCTGGACAAGTACCTGTAGATGAATTATGTGCAGGGGATGTAGGTTATGTTGCTGCTAGTATAAAAGAGATAAGAAGTTGTCAAGTTGGAGATACTATAACAGATGATGAGAATCCAACAGATGAGCATATGCCTGGTTATAAGAAGGCAACACCTATGGTTTATTGTGGTATTTATCCAGCAGAAGGGGAAAAATACGAAGATATAAGGGATGCACTTGAAAAATTACAGGTAAATGATGCTGCACTTGAATTTGAAGCAGAGACATCAGCGGCTTTAGGATTTGGATTTAGATGTGGATTTTTAGGACTTCTTCATATGGAAATAATACAAGAAAGACTAGATAGAGAGTTTGATCTTAACATAATAACTACTGCTCCGTCTGTTATATATAGAGTTACTAAAAATGATGGAGAAGTATTAATGATACAAAATCCAACTAATCTTCCTCCGGTTGCTGAAATACAAATGATGGAAGAACCTATTGTTAAATCTAATATAATAGTTCCTAATGATTATGTAGGAGTTGTTATGGAACTTGCACAAGAACGACGTGGAGAAATGAAAAATATGGAGTATATAGATACAAGAAGAGTTATGCTTCACTATGAACTTCCACTGAACGAGGTTATATATGATTTCTTTGATGCTTTAAAATCTAGAACAAGAGGATATGGATCTTTAGATTATGAATTTAAAGAATACAGAAAGTCTAATCTAGTAAAATTAGATATACTTATAAATAAAGAGCAAGTAGATGCCCTATCTTTTATAGTGCATGAAAGTACAGCATATAATAGGGGTAAGGTTATGTGTGAAAAATTAAAAGATGAAATACCAAGACATCAATTTGTAATTCCAATACAAGCTTCTGTGGGAAATAAGGTTATTTCAAGAGAAACAGTAAGAGCGCTTAGAAAAGATGTTTTAGCTAAGTGCTACGGTGGAGATATTTCTCGTAAGAAGAAGCTACTTCAAAAGCAAAAAGAAGGTAAGAAGAGAATGAGACAAATAGGATCTGTAGAAGTTCCTCAAAAAGCATTTATGTCAGTATTAAAAATAGATTAACAATAAAAAAGTCCTAAAATACTATAATGTAGTATTTTAGGACTTTAATATTAGGAGGAATTATATTGGAAAAAGGACTTTACGTACATGTACCTTTTTGTATAAAAAAGTGTAATTACTGTGATTTTAATTCTTTTAAATTAAATCCACAAGATAAGAAAGACTATATTGAAGGAATAATAACTGAAATGCAACTCTATTCTAAACAATTGAATGAAAATTATTTTTCGACTGTATTTATAGGAGGAGGAACTCCGAGTATCTTAGAAAATCAAGAACTTAAATTGTTGATAGATAATATACATGATAACTTTAATATAGCAGATGATGCTGAAATCAGTATTGAAGCAAATCCTGGAACTTTAACTAAAGAAAAATTAGAGACTTTGTATTTAGCGGGTGTCAATAGGCTTAGTATGGGTCTTCAATCGAGTAATCAAAAACATCTAGAATCTCTTGGGAGAATACATTCATATGAAGAATTCAAAAAGAACTTTGAAATAGCAAGAAAAATAGGGTTTGAAAATATAAACGTAGATTTAATGTTTTCTCTTCCTAATCAAACTTTTGATGAGTGGAAACAAACTCTTAAAGATGTTGTTAAGCTAAATCCAACTCATATATCTGCATATTCTCTTATAATAGAGGATGAAACAGTATTTGGGAGATTATATGATGAAGGAAAATTAGAACTATTAGATGAAGAATTATATTTAAAAATGTATTATTACACAAGAGATTATTTAAAAGAAAATGGATATAATCAATATGAAATTTCAAATTATGCAAAAAATAAAAAGAGTTGTAAACATAATATATTATATTGGAAATGTGCTCAGTACTTAGGACTTGGGCCAGGATCTCACTCTTATTTAAATCAAAAAAGATATTCAAATTATAAGGATATAAAAACATATTGTGAAAAACTAAGGAATTCTGAACTTCCTATAGAACACATTGAAAAGCTTGATAAACAAGATATGATGGAAGAAAAAATAATTATGGGACTTAGAATGAATGAAGGTATAGATTTGGAAAAATTTAATGAAGGATTTGAAGTTGATTTTATGAAAATATATAAAAATGAAGTAGAAGCTCTGAAGAATAACGGTCTTGTAAAACTTGAAAATTCTAAAATGTGCTTGACCAACAAAGGAATAGATATAAGCAATAAAGTATTTATAGAATTTTTGAAAAAGTAATCTTGACAAAATGGAATAATAGTGGTATTTTAGATGCATAAGGTTTTTAGCACTCGGGTGTGGTGAGTGCTAACAGCGAAGAGGTGATTCTTGTGAGTTTAACTGAAAGAAAAAGAAAAATACTAGAGGCAATAATAAAAGATTATATTGAGAATGCTGAAGCTGTAGGATCTAGAACCATATCAAAAAAGTATGAATTAGGAGTGAGTGCAGCTACAATACGAAATGAGATGTCTGATTTAGAAGAAATGGGTTACTTAATTCAGCCTCATACCTCTTCGGGTAGAGTACCATCTGAAAAGGGATATAAACTATATGTAAATAGCTTGATGAGAGAAGATGATTTAACAGACCCAGAAAGACAAGTTATAAAGCAATCCATAATAAAAAATATGGGTGAAGTTAGATATTTATTAGAAGATACACTAAAACTTCTTTCAAAATTCACCAATTGTACGTCGGTGGCATTAACACCGAAGGCTAGTGAAATTAAAATAAAGCATTTACAAATAGTACATGTTAGTGAAAATAGCATTTTACTTATTATAATAACTGATAAAGGTGTTGTTAAAAATACCTTAATAAAGCATACTGTGCAAATGAATGAAGAAAAAATTAATATAATCTCTAAAATGTTAAGTGAGCATTTTGTTGGTAAGACAATGAGGGATTTGGATGAAGAGTTTATAAAGCATGTACATTCTAAAATGTTAAATTATAATAATATATTGGATAACATATTAGATGGGATATATCACAATTTATCCCAAACAGATGATTTAGAGGTTTTATTAAATGGCGTGACCAATATATTCAATTTTCCGGAATTTAATGATATAGTAAAGGCCAAGGCTTTTCTAAATGTACTAGAGGAAAAGCAGACTGTTGCAAATATATTGAATACGAAAGGTATAACTAAAGAACATCTCAATATAGTTATAGGTAGTGATAATTATCACGATATAATAAAAGATTGCAGTGTTATAACAGCTACTTGTGATATAGATGGAATTGTTATAGGTAAAATAGGTATTATTGGACCTACTAGAATGGATTATTCTAAGATGTGCTCTATAGTCAATTGTGTAGGAGAAGCACTGAAAAAATCTATTGAAAAAAAGCTGTAATATAGTTTGTTAAGGGGTGAAAACTTTGAATGAAAAAGAAATACTTGAAAATGAAATTGATCAAGATGTTGAACAAGATGCTGATCAATCACAAGAAACAGAAGAATCTTGTGAAAATATAGATTCTAAAGAAAAAGAATTAGAAGAAGCTAAAGACTCGTTACAAAGACTTCAAGCAGATTTTAATAATTACAGAAGAAGAGTAGAAAAAGAAAAAAGTGAGATAAGCTTATTTGCGAATGAAAAGATAATAACAGAATTACTTCCAGTAATGGATAATATGCAAAGAGCTATTGATTCTTCAATGGAAGATGAAAAAGAAAGTAGTATCTACAAAGGTGTAGAACTTGTTTTAAAGCAATTAGTAGATACTTTTAATAAGTTTGGAGTAGAAGAAATACAAACTGATGAATGTGATTTTGATCCAAACTATCATTATGCTGTACTTCAAGATGAGATAGAAGGAGTAGAGCCTAATAAAATTGTAGATGTATTACAAAGAGGATACAAGTTTACAAACAAAGTTATAAGACCAGCAATGGTTAAAGTATCAAAATAGATAAATATAATATGGAATTTAAAAGGAGGATATAGATATGAGCAAAATAATTGGAATCGATTTAGGAACAACTAATTCATGTGTATCAGTACTTGAGGGAGGAGAGCCAACTGTTATTACTAATGCAGAGGGATTAAGAACTACTCCATCTATAGTAGCTTTTGGAAAAGATGGTGAAATAATAGTAGGAGAGCCTGCAAAAAGACAAGCTGTTACTAATCCTGAAAAAACTATAATGTCTATAAAAAGATATATGGGAACTGACCATAAGGTTAACATAGATGGAAAAGATTATAGTCCACAAGAAATTTCAGCTATGGTACTTCAGAAATTAAAATCTGATGCAGAGGCACATTTGGGAGAAACTGTAAAAGAAGCGGTTATAACTGTTCCAGCGTATTTTACAGATGCTCAAAGACAAGCAACTAAGGATGCTGGTAGAATAGCAGGACTTGAAGTTAAGAGAATTATAAATGAGCCAACTGCTGCAGCTTTAGCATACGGTCTTGATAAAGCAAATGAAGATCAAAAAATATTAGTATTCGACTTAGGTGGAGGAACGTTTGACGTATCTATACTTGAAATTGGAGATGGAGCATTTGAAGTTCTAGCTACTAACGGAAACAATCACCTAGGTGGAGATGACTTCGATGATGTAGTAATCAATTATATAGCTGAGGACTTTAAAAAACAAGAAGGTGTAGATTTAAGAGCTGATAAGATGAGTCTTCAAAGATTAAAGGAAGCTGCTGAAAAAGCTAAAAAAGAGCTTTCAAGTGTTATGACTACAAATATAAATTTACCGTTCATAACTGCAACAGCTACTGGACCAAAGCACTTAAATATGGATCTTTCAAGAGCTAAATTTGAAGAACTTTCAGCTAAATTGGTAGAAAATACTATGGAGCCAACAAGAAAAGCATTAGCAGATGCTGGTCTTAATCCATCAGATATAGATAAGGTATTATTAGTTGGAGGATCATCTCGTATACCAGCTGTTCAAGAAGGTATTAAAAAGTTTATAGGTAAGGAATCTCATAAAGGAATAAACCCAGATGAGTGTGTATCTGTAGGAGCATCAATTCAAGGTGGAGTATTAACTGGAGAAGTTAAAGATTTATTACTTTTAGATGTTACTCCTTTATCTCTTGGAATTGAAACTTTAGGTGGAGTATTAACTAAAATAATAGAAAGAAATACTACTATACCAACTAAGAAGTCTCAAGTATTCTCTACAGCTGCTGATAATCAAACTGCTGTTGATATTCATGTTCTTCAAGGTGAAAGATCTATGGCAACTGACAATACTACACTTGGAAGATTCCAATTAACAGATATTCCACCAGCACCAAGAGGAGTACCTCAAGTAGAAGTTACTTTTGATATAGATGCAAATGGTATTGTTCATGTTTCAGCTAAGGATATGGGAACAGGTAAAGAGCAAAAGATAACTATTACATCTGATACAAATCTTTCAGAAGAAGAGATAGAAAGAAAAGTTAAAGAAGCAGAGATGAATGCTCAACAAGATAAGGAAAGAAAAGAAAAGATAGAAGCTGTTAATAATGCAGAGTCTACTATATATCAAACAGAGAAGACTTTAAATGAATTAGGAGATAAAGTTTCTGCAAATGATAAGACAGAAATAGAAGCAGCTATTAAAAATCTAAAAGAGGTTAAAGAAAAGCAAGATGCAACTTCAGAAGAACTTAAGAAGGCTACTGAAGATTTAATGACTAAATTCCATAAAGTTTCTCAAGAAATGTACCAACAAGCAGCTGCAGATCAACAAGCACAAGGAGCTGCAGGTCAAGAAGGTCCTAAGGACGATAATGTTGTTGATGCAGATTATGAAGTTGTTGATGACGAAAAATAATATAAATAGCTTGTGGCAAATAAAGTCACAAGCTATTATTATGATATGGGCGGTGATATAAGTTGAGTAAAAGGGATTATTATGAAGTGCTCGGTGTTGAAAAAGGTGCTTCGGACCAGGAGTTGAAAAAGGCATACAGAAAGCTTGCTATGAAATATCATCCAGATAGAAATCCAGATAATAAAGAAGCGGAGGATAAATTTAAAGAAGCAAATGAAGCTTATGAGGTTCTTTCGGATGCTCAAAAAAGACAAAACTACGATCAGTTTGGTCATGCTGGAGCAAATGGAGGCCAGGGCGGATTCGACTTTAATGGATCTGGATTCGGTGGATTTGAAGATATATTCGGAGATATGTTTGGAGATATATTTGGAGGCGGAAGATCAAGAAGAAGAAATGGACCAGAAAGAGGCTCTGACATTAGATATAGAATGTCTATTTCTTTTGAGGACGCTGCATTTGGAATTGAAAAAGAAATAAGCATAAATAGAAGTGAAAACTGTGATGAATGCTCTGGAACAGGAGCAAAACCGGGCACATCTAAAAAAACTTGTCCTACTTGTGGAGGTTCAGGCGAGGTAAAACAAGCTCAAAGAACACCTTTTGGAACTATGATGAATGTTAGACCTTGTAATGATTGTTCAGGTAGTGGAAGCATAATTGAAACACCTTGTTCTAAATGTGGAGGTAAAGGCGATATTACCAAGAAAAAGCAGATAAATATTAAGATACCAGCAGGAATAGATGATGGTTCAGCAATAAGACTTTCTGGAGAAGGTGAACTAGGCCTAAGAGGAGGTCCAAGGGGAGATTTATATGTTGTAATAGATGTATTACCTCATAAACTATTTGAAAGAGACGGAAATGATGTATACTGTGAAATGCCTATAACATTTGCACAAGCTGCTCTTGGAGATGAGGTTGAAGTGCCTACTCTTGATGGTAAGGTTAAGTATAAGATACCTGAGGGAACTCAAACTGGAACTGTATTTAGACTAAGAGAAAAAGGTATACCAAGACTTAGATCAAAAACAAGGGGAGACCAATATGTAAAAGTTGTAGTAGAGGTTCCTAAACGACTTTCAGAAAAGCAAAAAGATTTATTAAAACAATTTGCAAAAGAAAGTGGAGAAGAGGTTCACGAGCAACGAAAAAACTTCTTTGATAAAATGAAAGATCTACTTAAATAAAAAACAATGATTAAAGAAAACAGCTGGTATTATATACCAGCTGTTTATTTTTCTTGATTTTCTTTATCTAAATAAGGATACTTTCCTCTAGGTGTAAAAGTTGTGTGAAGGTATTTATGAGATACATGAGATAGGGGTTTTTCTAAGAATTCCTCGTAAATCTGATGTATTCTTGGATTGTTGTGTGATTGTCTTATAATTTTGCTTTTATCAATATTATATAAGGTGTCAGCTCTATTGTGTCTGTAGCTTAAAGAGATATACTTATAATCTCTATTAGCAAGTATCGGTTGACCTCCGCCGCCTACACATCCTCCAGGACAGGCCATAACTTCTAGGTAATCGAATTTTTTCTTACCTGATTTAAAATCTTCTATAGCTATTCTAGCGTTTTTTGTACCGTGAGCGATAGCTATTGTAATTGTTTTATCTCCAATTTGTACAGTTCCGTATTTTAGACCACTTTGACCTCTGGCTTCTTCATAATCAGGAACAGCCATCTCTTCTCCTGTGATCAATGTATGAGCACTTCTAACAGCAGCCTCTAATACTCCTCCTGTGGCTCCAAATATCATACCGGCTCCACTAAATTGATCAAAAGGTTCATCGTATTCACTATCTGGTAAATTTGCAAAATCTATACCTACTTCTCTGATCATTTTAACCAATTCTCTAGTTGTAAGAACATAGTCTACATTTCTAAAGCCATCTGAAGTCATCTCGGGGCGTGAAGCTTCGAACTTCTTAGCAGTACAAGGCATTATAGCTACTGTTACTATCTTACTTGGATCTATATTGTATTTTTTAGCATACCAAGTCTTCGTTAAGGCACCGCACATTTCATGAGGAGACTTAGTAGATGATAGATGGTCTAAAAACTCTGGATAGAAGTTTTCTGCAAATTTAACCCAACCAGGGCAGCAAGATGATAAAAGAGGAAGTTTTTCTGGCTCATTTAAGAGTCTATCAACCAATTCGCTACCTTCTTCCATTATTGTTAAATCAGCTGTAACATCAGTTGCAAATACCTTGTCAAATCCAATTCGTCTAAGGGATGTAACAAGCTGCTTTGTTACAAGCTTACCAATTGGCATATTAAAGGATTCGCCAATAGTCACCTGTATAGAAGGAGCGGTTTGAGCTATAACTATTTTATCTGGATCTGATATAGCCTTCCAAACATTGCTTATTTCTTCTTTTTCACTCAAAGAACCTGTAGGGCATGCAAGTATACATTGACCGCACATTATGCAAGTTACATCAGCTAAATCCTTTTTAAAAGCAGGTGCGATTATAGTATCAAGACCTCTATTTAAAGGAGAATATACATTACAATCTTGTATAGTATTACATGCTGCCATACATCTTCTACAATTTATACATTTATTATAATCTCTTTGTATAGCTGGATTGTTGTCATTAAATCCATAATCCTGCATCTCTCCTGTGTATGGGATATCTCTAATGCCTAAATTATCTGCCAAATTTTGAAGCTCGCAGTTTAAATTTCGAACACAAGTTAAACATTCTCTATGGTGATTTGATAGTAGTAATGTAACGGCTGATTTTCTAGCTCTTCTAACCTTTTCTGTATTAGTTTTAATTTTTAATCCCTCTCGTACTGGGTATACACAAGAAGCTTGGAGATTATTAATACCCTCTATTTCAACAACACATACTCTACAGGCACCTATTTCATTTATACCCTTTAGATAACATAGACTTGGAATTTCAATATTGAGCATTCTAGCAGCTTCAAGTACAGTAATTCCTTTAGGAACTTCATAATCTATATTGTCGATGCTTATATTAACCATTATATCTTCGTTATTTTCCTTAGTATTTTTCATAAATTTCACCTGCCTTTATTTTTTATATATTGCATCTACTGGACATTTTGCAATACATGCCCCGCATTTAATACAAGTATCTTGGTCTATAATGAAAGGAGGTTTTTTTACTTGACCTGAAATAGCATTTACTGGACATATTTTAGCACAAATTCCACAGGCAACGCATTTTTCATCTGAAATAACGACCTTCAATAGATTATTACAAACTCCAGCAGGGCAAGTTTTATCTTTGATATGAGATATAAATTCATTTTCAAAATATTTTAGTGTGCTTAAAATAGGGTTAGGTGCTGTTTGACCGAGACCACATAAAGAGGCATTTTTTATATCGTATGAAAGTTCTTTTAATGTATCTAAATCTTTCATTTCTCCTTTCCCATCACTTATTTTAGTTAATATTTCTAAAAGGCGTTTTGTACCTATTCTACATGGAATACATTTTCCGCATGATTCTTCTTGTGCAAACTCAAGGTAGAATCTAGCAATATCAACCATGCAGTCAGACTCATCCATTACTATCAGACCACCAGAACCCATCATTGAACCTATATCTGTTAAAGATTTGAAATCTATTTTTGTGTCTAATAATTCACTAGGGATACATCCGCCTGATGGACCACCCGTTTGAACGGATTTAAACTTCTTATTATCATTAATTCCACCACCGATGTCAAAAATTATAGTATCAAGTGATGTTCCCATAGGTACTTCTATAAGACCTGTATTGTTTATTTGTCCTGCCAAGGCAAATACTTTTGTACCAGAGCTATCTTCGGTTCCAATACTTGTATACCAAGATGCACCCTTTAAAAGTATTATGGGAATATTTGAATAAGTTTCTACATTGTTGTTTAAAGTGGGTTTATTCCAAAGTCCAGACTGAGCAGGGAATGGAGGTCTAGGTTTAGGCTCACCCCTAAGGCCCATGACTGATTGAATAAGAGCAGTTTCTTCACCACAAACGAATGCACCAGCTCCTAGTCTTATATCTAAATCAAAGCTAAATGATGATCCCAATATATTTTCTCCTAAAAGGCCTACTTCTTTTGCTTGCTTTATAGCAATTTTTAGTCTTTCAACTGCTATTGGATATTCAGCTCTTATATAGACATATCCTTTATTAGCACCTATACAATATCCAGCTATAGTCATTGCCTCTATTATACTGTGAGGATCTCCCTCTAATATAGATCTATCCATAAAAGCACCGGGATCGCCTTCGTCTGCATTACATACTACGAATTTTGAATCATCTTCATAAGATGCTGCGTATTCCCATTTGATTCCTGTTGGAAATCCACCACCACCACGACCTCTAAGTTTGGATTTTTTTATTTCTTCAATTATATTCTGAGCAGGTGTATTGTTTTTTAAAATATTTGCTAAAGCCATATATCCATCCATGGCTATATACTCATTGATATTCTCAGGATCTATAAGACCACAGTTTCTAAGGGCTATTCGCATTTGATTGTTGAAAAAATCTATTTCATCAATAGTTTTTTGGATTTCATCATTTTTAGGGGAATGATATAAAAGTCTATCTACTAATTTTCCGTTTTGAATATGATCATTTATGATATCATCAACATCATCAGGAGATACTTGAACATAAAAGGTTCTATCAGGGTGAACTACTAGTATTGGACCTAACTTACAAAATCCAAAACAACCTGTCTTAAATACCTTAACATCTTTTTGTAAATTTCTTTTTTTTATTTCTTTTTCAAGCTTTTGTCTTACTAGATCGCTTTTAGATGATGTACAGCCTGTTCCCGCACAAATTAGTATATGGTATTTGTTTATTTCTTTTTCTATACTTTCATCTTTAAATCTTATATTTATAGATTTAAGTTCGTTTTCTTTTAATTGCTTTAAATCTTCAACACAGTTTAATTTTTTTAAATTCAATAAAATCACCTCCTAATTTAAAGTGTTTGAATCTTTGTGTTCTTTGAGATACTTATATAATATAGAAGGAACGTCAGCAGGAGATACTCTTCCATGCACCTCGTCATTTATAGTTATAACGGGAGCTAGTCCACAAGCACCTATGCATCGTGTGGATTTTAAAGTAAACAATTTATCCATACTCGTTTCGTTGACATCTATATGTAGCTCTTCTTTTATTGCGTCTAAAATATCTTGGGCCCCTTTTACATAGCAAGCAGTTCCAAGGCAAACTCCTATAGTATACTTTCCTTGTGGCTCTTGTGAGAATAAGGAATAAAAGCTTACAACACCGTTGATAGTTGAAATAGGTATATCGAGTTCTTGGGATATATATGTTTGGACTTTTTCTGGTAAATACCCAAAATGCTCTTGTGCTTTTTGTAAAATATTAATAAGCATACCTTTTTCATCTTTATATTGATTTATTATTTCGTCTAGTTTTTCAAAATCTTTTTTTTCATCTTCGTTTATTTTGATTTTCATGGTTTCACCTACCTTTTGCTTATAATGGAATTATTTTAGAAATTCAAATGTATTATTTGTAAATTTATATAGAGATATTCACGTTATTAGAAAAAATTAAAAATAATTACTTAATATTAGATGAGTTAATTACGGGATTGTATATACAAAGTTATTATTGTTGATAATAATATTATGTTTAGAAGAGAAAAGTTAAGAAAAATAGAACAGATGATATTTTGTGTAGATTCTTGTCTTGAATTACTGTATAATAATTACTACAGTTAAAGTGGAAAAAATAATTATATAAAAAGGAAGGTATCGTTATGAAGTGGATTGAAGTTACAATAAAAACTACTACGGAAGCGGTTGAAGCGGTTACAAGTATTCTTTATGAGTGTGAAGTGGGCGGTGTAGTAATAGAAGATCCTAATGATTTTTTATTTCAAGATAAAGAAGAAATTGCTTGGGACTACATAGAAGAGAACGTATTTGAGACGGGATATGAAGGTGTTATAATAAAAGCTTATCTGAATGAGCAAAAAAATATTGTTGGGGAAGTTGAAATGATAAGAGAAAAAATCAAATTGCTACCAACATATGGAATTGAGATAGGGGAAGGTAGCGTTAATATAAGTGAAGTTGATGAACAGGACTGGGCTAATTCTTGGAAACAATATTATAAGCCTGCTAAAGTTGGAGAAAAAATAGTTGTAAAACCGACATGGGAAGAGTATGAGAAAAACGACGGTGATATAGTAATAGAGCTTGACCCAGGTATGGCATTTGGTACGGGAACTCATGAAACTACAACTATGTGCATAAGAGAATTAGAAAAGAGAATAAATAATGAAGATGTAGTATTTGATATAGGGTGCGGAAGTGGTATATTATCTATTGCAGCGGCTAAGCTTGGAGCTAAAAAGACTATAGGTGTAGACCTTGATGAAGTTGCTGTTAAGGTTTCTAAAGAAAATGCAGAATTGAACAACGTAGATTCTTCTGTTGAAATAAGATATGGTAACTTAATGAATGTTGTTACTGAAAAAGCTGATATAGTAGTTGCTAACATTATAGCAGATATTATAGCTATACTTGCAAAGGATGTTTCTAATTTCTTAAATGACGAGGGAATATTCATAGCATCAGGTATAATTCTTGATAAAATAGAATTTGTTAAAGCTGCTCTTTTAGAAAATAATTTTGAGATTTTAGAGGTTAATACTATGGGCGAATGGTCAGCTATCGTATCTAAAAAGGGTGAATAATAATGGATAGATTTTTTGTGGATCCTAATAGCATAAATTTAGAACAAAAGGAATGTTTAATACAAGGTGATGACGTAAAGCATATATCAAAGGTTTTAAGATGCAATGTTGGAGAAAAACTTGAAATATGTGATAAAAACAACAATGAATATATATGTGAGATAACAGATATAACAAAAAAAGAAGTGTTTTTAAATATAATAGATTCGGTAGATATTAAAAGAGAGAGCGATGTTAAAATAAAGTTATATCAAGGGCTTCCAAAAGGGCAAAAGATGGATCTAATACTTCAAAAGTTAACAGAAGTAGGTGTTAGTGAAATTGTACCTGTTATAACAAAGAGAAGTGTTGCGAAAGTTGAAGATAAAAAAGATAAGAAAATTCAAAGATGGGAAAGAATAGTTTATGAAGCGGCTAAGCAAAGTAAAAGAGGTATTATTCCAAAAATAAAAGGTCCTTTAAGTTTTAAAGAGGCTCTTTTAGATATGAAAGAAAATAGTATCAATATAATTCCGTACGAAAAAGAAAATTCAAAATCTATAAAGGATGCTATAAATAAATCTAATATAAGTTCAGTAGGTATATTTATAGGTCCAGAGGGCGGATTTGATGAAGAAGAAATAAATATGCTTCAAGATATAGGAGCTACGTCTATAAGCTTAGGACCTAGAATACTGAGAACAGAGACTGCTTCAATAGTGGCATCTTCAATAGTTATTTATGAACTAACCCATCTAAAAGGAGATGGTAGTATTGAATAAGGTAGCATTTTATACATTAGGATGTAAAGTAAATCAATATGAGACGGAGGCTATGACAGAGCTTTTTAAAAAGGCTTCTTATGAAGTTGTAGACCATGAAGAATATGCTGATGTATATGTAATAAATACTTGTACTGTAACTAATATGAGTGATAGAAAATCAAGACAATTTATAAGAAGATCTAAAAAAATAAATCCTAATTCTATAATTGCAGTTGTAGGTTGTTATTCTCAGGTAGCTCCAGAGGAAATACTTGATATAGAAGAAGTAAATGTAGTAATGGGAACTAATGATAGAAACAAAATAGTAGAAATTATAGAAGGTATAACTAAACAGGATAAAATAAGTACGGTTGATGATATAATGAAGGTTAGAGAGTTTGAGGAAATGCAAATAAAAGAGGTTAGAGGAAAGACAAGAGCCTTTTTAAAGATACAAGAGGGATGCGATAGATTTTGCTCTTATTGCATAATTCCTTATGCAAGAGGACCGGTTAGAAGTAGATTATTAGATAATATATCAAGTGAAGTAAAAGACCTAGCTTCTAATGGATTTAAAGAAATTGTATTGACAGGAATTCATGTAGCATCTTATGGAAAAGATTTAGGAGATGTTAATATACTTGATGTATTAAAAGAAATTCACAAAATAGATGGAATTGAAAGAATAAGATTAAGTTCTGTTGAGCCTCTTTTGATGAGTGACGAATTTATAGATGAGATAGCTTCTATGAAAAAAATATGTCCACATTTTCACTTATCTCTTCAAAGTGGATGTGATGAAACTCTAAAAAGAATGAATAGAAAATATAATACAACTCAGTATAGGGATATTGTAAAGAATATTAGAGAAAAAATAAAAGATGTAGCTATAACTACAGATGTAATTGTAGGATTTCCAGGAGAAACTGATGATGAATTTGAGACAACTTATAAGTTTTTAAAAGAAATAGAACTTTCTCAAATGCATGTGTTTAAATACTCTCCTAGAAAAGGTACTCCAGCTGCTAGTATGAAGGAACAAATAGATCCTAAGATTAAGCAAATAAGAAGTGAAAAACTTATGAACTTATCTAATGAAAATAATAAGAATTTTATGGATCGATTTTCAAATGATACTGTATCAGTATTATTTGAAGCAAAGCTTGAAAATGGATATTATGAAGGCTTGACTTCTAATTATATTAGAGTTTTGGTTAAATCGGATGAGAATATAGAGGGAAAAATATTGAATGTAAATTTAATTAATACAAAAGATGGATTCATAGAAGGAATTTTGGCTTAAATATAGTATATAATATTTAGATTACATTATGGAGGTGTACACTTTGGAAAATTGTATATTTTGTAAAATAATAAATGGAGAGATACCATCAAATAAAGTATATGAAGATGAGAAGGTATTGGCTTTTAAAGATATAAATCCTATAGCGCCTGTGCATATATTAGTGATACCTAAGAAGCATTATGAATCTATAATTGATATACAAGATAATGAAATGGAAATAGTAGCTCATATTCACAAAATCATAAATAAAATTGCTGAGGATATGAATTTTAAAAAAGATGGATTTAGAATAGTTAACAATTGTGGAGAAAATGCAGGTCAAGAAGTTAAGCATATTCATTATCATATAATTGCTGGAAAAACTTTAAATTGGCCGTAAATTTAAAGTTGATTAAAAATTAATTCTCATAGTTGGTATATATGACTAAAAAGTACTTGAAAAAAATAAGAAAATAGTTTATAATGATTTGGTATGGTATTAAAACCCTGTAGTAAGCCAAGTTTATGATCGTAGCTATAGTTATAGCAGGATTGCTGGTATTGGAGGGAGGGAAGAAGAATGTCAGAAATAAAAGTAAGAGATAACGAAACTTTAGATAGTGCTCTTAAGAGATTCAAGCGTCAGTGTGCTGTATCTGGAATATTATCTGAAGTTAGAAAAAGAGAGCATTACGATAAGCCAAGCGTAAAGCGTAAGAAAAAGTCTGAAGCTGCTAAGAGAAAAGCGAGCAAGAAAAGATAGTGATAAGAGGTGGAGAGCATGTCTCTTGAGGCAAAGTTAATGGATGATTTGAAACTTGCTATGAAGGAAAAGAATCAAGTGAAAAAATCTGTTGTAACTCTTATAAGAGCTGCTGTTAAGCAGTATGAAGTAGACAATAGATCTAAACTTGATGATCAAGGCATAGTTGATATTGTTTCTAAACAAATGAAACAAAGAAAAGATGCTCTTGAAGAATTCACAAAAGCAGGTAGAGAAGATCTTATATCTCAAACACGTGAAGAAATTGAAATACTTAAAGATTACTTACCAGCTCAATTGAGTGAAGAAGAGATAGAAGTTATAGTAGTAGATACTATAAACGAAATCGGAGTTTCTTCAATGAAAGAGATGGGAAAAGTAATGTCAGCTCTTATGCCTAAGGTAAAAGGAAAAGCTGACGGAAAAATTGTAAATGAATTAGTTAAAAAACACTTACAATAGATTTAAAAGACTAAAGCGAATGCTTTAGTCTTTTTATTTTTTTGGGAAAATTAACTAAAGATAAAAAACAACGTATAAAGGGTTTGGACTATTCATATAAATATATAAGAAAGGGTGGTGTATATGATAATAGACTTGAGAAACATAAAAAAACTTATAATAAGCATATTAATACCTCTATTAGTAGGTGGTTTAAGTGGTTATATAACTATGGACTCTATGGAATTATATAATGATTTAATTAAACCGTCGTTCGCTCCTCCTGGTTATATATTTAAAGTAGTATGGCCTATTTTATACGTACTTATGGGAATTGCTTCTTATAGAGTTTGGAAATATGGAAATGATAGAGATGAAGTCAAAAGTGCCCTTATGTTTTATGCTATACAGCTTATCTTGAATTTTATGTGGCCTATAATCTACTTCAATTTAGGACTTAGAGGGTTTGCTTTAATAGAAATAATATTACTTTTGATATTTGTTATTATAACTACTATTAAGTTTTATAAAGTAGATAAGGTTGCAGGTTATTTGATGATACCTTATGTAGCTTGGCTGGTATTTGCAACTGTTTTAAATTATTATACATGGATTTTAAATAAGTAAAAATCCCAATTTATTGGGATTTTTATTTATTCACAAGGATATATATATACATTTAGAGAATTATATAAGGTAAACTTAAAAAAGGGGAGAGAGACCATTGTTAGATTCACAGTTTTTGATTGAGGATGCTGTACATATGTTTTTGAATAATCAAATGCAAAAACTAGACAAAATCATGATAATATTAATGAAATATAGGTTGGATACAGGAATAGAAGATTATAAAAAAATATATCGTTTTTTTCATAATATCAAGGGTACTGCGGCAATGCTTGGATTGAATGGATTATCCAATATAGCAGCGGAGTACGAGTCTTATTTAGAAAATTATAAGGGTGATTTATGCGATGAGTATTTTGGAAAAATACTAAATGGATTAGCGTGTATTTATAAAGAAATTGATTGTAATAGAAATAAAAAATGTTTCAATAGCTGTAATAAGGATATACAGAAAAATATAAAAAAAGATATTAAGAATAAGACAATATTAATAGTAGATGATGATGTGGATCTATTGTCTTTATTAGAAGATATACTGAAAAAACAGGGTTATAATGTTATTAAATCTTTAGGTGCTAAAAATGTGATGTTTATATTAAATACTCAAAAAGTTGATTTGATGATATTGGATATTATGATGCCAGATAAAAATGGGTTCGAATTATTAAATCAAGTTAAAAAAGAGAATATACATATTCCTATAATATTTTTGACGGCTAAAGATATAGCCAAAGATAGAATAAGGGCTTTAAAAGAGGGGGCTGAGGATTATATAACTAAGCCGTTTCAAATTGAGGAATTGATTATTAGAATAGAAAACATATTAAAAAAAGTTGATCATTATAATGGAAAAATAAGCAAAGATAATCTTACAGGAGCATATAATAAAGATTTCTTCAATGAAAATATTAAAAGCATAGAAAATAGTCTTGGATATAATGGAAGTATATCGATAGCATTTATAGATTTTGATTATTTTAAAAGTATAAATGATAGATATGGTCATTTAGCTGGAGATTATGCATTGAGCATACTCGTAAATGAACTTAAAGAATCTCTCAGAGAACAAGACGAGATATATCGTTTTGGAGGAGATGAATTTTTAATTTTGTTTAAGAATTTATTAAAGGAACAAGTTTGCAGTGTGATGCAAAGATGCTTAGATAATATAAGTAAAAAAAATATTAATTACCGAGGAAATAATATAAAAATATCTTTTAGTGCTGGAATTACAACTACTGCTAAAAATGAGTCTATACATGAAGCTCTCGATCGTGCTGATAGAGCTTTGTATATTTCCAAAGATGAGGGACGGGGAAAGATAACTTATTTGGAAAAGGAATATACTAAGAAAAAAGTATTGTTAATAGATGACTCTAACATGATAGTTAGAATTATAAAGGATAGACTTGTAAATAATTATGATGTAGAATATAGTCACGATGGGAATGAAGGAATAAAAATTTATGAAAGCTTCAAGCCGGATTTAGTTATAACAGATTATATGCTTCCTGGTATGGATGGTTGTGAAATATGTGATTACATAAAGAATACTAAAAAAGATAAGCATACAAAGGTTTTTATATTGAGTTGTAATTGTAAGCAGGAAGATATAGACGATTGTTTTGAAAAGGGGGTAGATGATTATATAATAAAGCCATTTTGTCTATCTGATTTAGAAAAGAGAGTGGATAAAATACTTAATTCATAAGAAGGTGAAAATTTGAAAAACTCAAGAAAAATAATATTAGTTTTATTTATGATGATTTTAATATTACCATATAAAGGATTTGCTGATTCACAAAATACAATATATAAAATCGATGTTAAGGGTGAAGTTAACAAGGGTATGTATCATTATATAAAAGAGTCGGTAAATGAAGCTAATAAAAAAAATGCAGATTATATACTCTTTGATATAGATACTTATGGAGGTCGTGTAGATTCGGCTGTTGATATAAGTGATATTATAATAGAACAGGATACGCCTACTATAGCTTATATAAATAAAAAGGCAGAATCTGCAGGTGTATTGATATCTATATCTTGCGATTATATATATATGAATGATTACGCTACGATAGGTTCTGCTGAAACTATACCTAATACAGAAAAAAACATATCCTATTGGACATCACAACTTAGAGCTGTAGCTGAGCAAAATGGAAGAAATCCTGAGATTGTGGCAGCCATGGCGGATAAGGATATAAAGATAAAAGATTTAGTAGATAAAGGAAAATTGCTGAATTTAACTACTAAAAAAGCTGCTGAAATAAAATTTATAGATGGAATAGCTTCCACAACTAAGGAAATCTACACTGATTTGAATATAGATAATTATATTCAAAAAGATGCAAATATTAAGATGGTGGGGCTTTTTAGAAACATAATAACATCTACTTATATAGCACCTCTTTTACTATCATTAGGATTTATAGGCATGATATTAGAAATTTTAACACCCGGATTTGGCTTTGGTGGTATAATAAGTATTATAGGGTTTTCATTATTTTTTATGGGATCTGTATATACAGGAAATTCTACCAGTACAACTGTATTTGTATTTGGAATAGGTATTGTTCTACTTGTGATAGAAGCTATGGCTCCTGGATTTGGTATATTTGGAATAATTGGAATAGGAAGTATTATATTTAGTATAATAATGGCTTCTAATAATATGATACAAGCTTTTTTTGTTATAATGATTTCGTTTATAGTAAGTGTATTTGCGCTAATCTATATACTGAAAAAACTTCCTAAGAGGAAAATGTATAAGACATTATTTCTAAACACAACGCTTGATGATGAAAAAGGATACATTCCATCAAAAGATAATAGAATCTATTTAAACAAAGAAGGAATAACTATTTCAGACCTAAGACCATCTGGTAAAATTGAAATAGATGGAGAAATACTGGATGTAATAACTGAGGGAATATTTATTGCGGTTGGACAAAAGGTAAGGGTAGCAAAAGTTGAATCAAACAAAATAATAGTAAGGCATATTAAGGAGGGTTAAAATTATGTTAGGACCTATAATAGGTATAGCTTTAATAGTTATACTTATAGTTTTATTTTTTAGTTTTATACCAGTTGGACTTTGGATTACAGCTTTATTCTCAGGAGTTAAGATATCTATTTTAACACTTGTTGGAATGAGATTTAGAAGAGTTTCACCTGCTAGAATTGTAAATCCAATGATAAAGGCTACAAAAGCAGGTCTAGATCTGGGAATAGACAACCTAGAGGCTCATTATTTAGCTGGAGGAGATGTCAATTCTGTTGTGGATGCTTTAATTGCAGCTCAAAGAGCAAATATAAATCTTGAATTTGAACAAGCAGCAGCTATAGACCTTGCTGGTAGAGATGTACTTGAGGCTGTTCAAGTTAGCGTAAATCCTAAAGTTATAGAAACACCAAAAATTGCAGCTATGGCAAAGGATGGTATAGAAGTTATAGCAAGAGCAAGAGTTACTGTAAGAGCTAATATTGAAAGATTAGTTGGAGGAGCAGGAGAAGAGACTATAATAGCAAGAGTTGGAGAAGGTATAGTTACAACTGTAGGTTCATCTGTTAATCATAAGGCAGTTCTTGAAAATCCTGATTCTATTTCTCAAAGAGTATTAGAAAAAGGTCTTGATTCTGGAACGGCATTTGAAATACTATCTATAGATATAGCTGATGTTGATGTTGGAAGAAATATAGGAGCACAACTTCAAACAGATCAAGCTGAGGCTGATAAAAAGATAGCTCAAGCAAAAGCTGAGGAAAGAAGAGCAATGGCAATAGCAAGAGAGCAAGAAATGAAAGCTATGGTTGAGGAAATGAGGGCTAAAGTTGTTGAAGCAGAGGCTGAAATTCCATTAGCTATATCAGAGGCATTCAAAAATGGAAATTTAGGTGTTATGGATTATTATAACCTTAAGAATGTTATGGCTGATACAGATATGAGAGAGTCTATATCAAAAGTAGGATCTAATAAATCTAATATAAAGTCCGATAAATAAGGTGTGATAATATGGAAGGCTTATTAATACCGGCTATTATATATGTAATAGGTGTAGCATTTAAATCTTTTTTTAAAGAAGATGATGAAAATACTGAAAATAAAAGTCCTTTATTACAAACTGTAAACAATACAGTAAAAAAAATAGAGAACAATCTAAATGAATTAAGTTACAACTATAAGAAACAAAAACATATAGAAGAGTCTAAAAAAGAATATATAGACGAAGAATATAAAAAAAATATAGACCAAGTTATATCGGAAATACGTATAGACGATATGGAAGATAAAGAAATTCCAAAAACTTTGTCTGAGGACATTGAACAGCAAGAAAATTCTGATGAAGGATTTAATCTTTTTTCAGATTCAGATGATTTGATTAAGGGAATTATTATGTCTGAGATATTAAATAAACCGAAAAGTATGAGAAGATAAAAAATTTGTAATTTATTAGTAATTAAAAAAGGCTATCTCGAAATAGAAATTAGTTTCTATTTCGAGATAGCTATTTTTTTGTGATAATTAGTACATAAAATTATTTTCAACAATGATATAATGAATCTTGAAAATTAGAGGCATAAAATATGGAGGAATATAAGATGAAAAAGGTTGCTATATATGTATGTGGTGAAGTTTCAAAAAAGTGTACTGCTAATGGATGTTTGAGAACATTTAATCAAAAGGAGGATTCTTTTAGAAGATATGAAGAAGTTGGGTGTCAATTAGTTGGTTTTAACAATTGTAATGGATGTGAAGAAAATCCGGTTGAAAGCCTTAAAGTGAAAATAGAAAAATTTAAAAAAACAGATGTAGACAAAGTACATTTATCTACATGTATAAGAGGTAGGTGTGACCATTATGAAGAATTTGCCAAAGAATTTGCTAAATATTTTGATGTTATTGGATATACACATGGTTCTGATAATGGGAAAAAGAATAACAATATAAATATAAATAAATACATTATTTTCGAGTAGAAAATTATTGATAAAAATAATTTCTTCGTAATGTATTTTAAAAGGTTAAAAAAAGAATGTTGATAAAGAAAATTGCTAACATTATAATTATGTTGAATAATGAACTTGTATATGATTAAAGAGGTGTTTATAGTGATTGATAAAGAGTACTTGTTAGATGCGAATGTAGTTATAAAAATATGGAATGAATATAGTGGATTATTTCAAGCTATAGAAAGACATGAGGGCGTTGATTTTAAGATTTATCATCATATAGCTGCAGAATTAGCTATAAAAGAATCTCGAGAACTTGATGGAGTGTCAGTGCTTACAGATAGATTTATAAAATTATTAGGACATATAATTAATGAGGATGTAGTTAGGATTTCAGAAATTTACAAACCTAATGTTTGCATCAAGCATGACTCTAATAAACATATCTATTCTATAAATGGCAATAAACTTTCTATAAATGACTATAGTCTTATTTGTATTTGTGAAAATAATAAACAATATACATTGGTTACTCAAGATAAAAAAATAATAAATAGTGCAAAAACTATATTAGACCCTTCTAGGGTATTGAATTTCAATGAATTTTTGTGTGATTTAAAAAATCTAAATGTTTTATAAATAAATTGAAATTTAAAGGGTGATTATTAAATCACCCTTTTAAACATCCCATATTTTTAGTTTTCTTAAGAAATAAAGAGCAATTAATTGACCGCTTCCTATAAAAAGTAAAAAGTAATTAAGCACTCTGTCATTTTTTATAAAAGTTAAAAGTGCCATTAATAAGGTTGTACATATTATTCTTCCTGTATTAAGAGCGATATCTCTACCTATAATATATTCAATTCTCATATTATCTTCATGGTGTTGAGCTAGTACATTAAAAGTAGCGGAGGTCATAGGTACATAAAAAAATGGTACAGCTATTGCGTCTAGTATAATAAAGAATAGTATGGAGTAATAGTTGATTTTGACAACTAGCCCTAAAACCGAAATAAACATTAATAGAGCACCTATATGTAGGGCAAATGTTCTTCTGTTAGGCTTTATAAACTTTTGTTCTAGTATATAAGATACTGATGAAATTAAATAAGCAATTAAAAAAAGTTTTCCTAGTTCCATTTCACTTCCTGTTGTTTTATAGATTAGTATATTGAGTAAAAATAGTATTACAACATCTCTTAGTCCCCAAGCAACTGTACTTTTTCTTAAATTACTCCACTCAAAATTATTACTACTTATTATTTTCTTAAAATCTAGTCTTTCTTCATAGTGCTTTGAGCGAAGCAATAAACTTATAAGTATTAGAATAACAAAAGATATTAATGAGAGTATAAATACTATCATATATCCTGTTGTATTTGTACTTCTTTCGATAATATAAGCTGCTGTAAAAGGAGCAATGGCAGACGATATTCCAGCTATAAATCCATTATATCCATTAAAACTATCTCGATTGTTAGTAGATGTGAAATCAAAACTTAGTACATCAAAAGCAAGCCAGTAAAATCCCCCTGCTATTCCGAATAATATGCCAAGAGGGTAAATATATTTTATAATGTTATCTTTTATTAAAATAATAAGAATAAAAAATAATATATAAAAAACAATTCCAATTCTAAGTGCCCATACACCATTCCTTTTTTTTGCAAGCCATCCTGCGATAGTAAAAGCAATTGGTAAAAATATATACTGAATTAGATTATACTGTGAGATCAGGATAAAATCATTTGATTTTTTCCATAAAAATATATTTACAAAAACATTAGATAAACCTTTAGCAAGGGTAAATAATCCACTAACTATCAATAGGATTTTTGCTTCTTTTGACATTGATACCTCCCGAAATATAAAAATTTTAAATTCATATACTATTTTATTGTTTTCAATTAATATAAAAATTATAATGGCAAAAAAACTCATTTTTATCTACAAAATAGCAAACACTAATTGTTGAGGAGGAATAAAAATGAAATTAGCAGTAGCAGAAAGAGAACTTAAAAAACTTAAAAATCAGATAAATCAGATTGAGCAAATAATAAAGAACACAAAAATAAATGCACTGTGGGAGCATGAAGCATCTTTACGTAAGAAATTGAAGCTTGTATTAGAAATAGAGAAAATATTTAATAAAAAAAGAAATTCTACAAAACAAAAGGAAGCAAATAAAGTATATAAAAACTATGAGGAGCTACTGAATTATGTATCTGAGAGATTACTTTCAGATTATAATCAAAAAAATAATGCTAATTATAAAATAGAAGAAATAATAGATAATAATTATGAATGTTATAAAAGCTCAGGATTAATGAATGTTTTGATTACAAAATATATTCCAAAGCTCATAAATGAAAAAATGGATATAATATTTCCTCAAAATCCAAAGGATGAATATAAACAAGCAAGAAAAATAAAGAGAACTATTCATCTACATTTAGGAGAAACCAATACTGGAAAAACATATAATGCAATGCAAAGACTTAAAAAAAGTAAAAAAGGCATATATCTTGCTCCTCTTAGAATACTTGCATTAGAAAACTATGAGAGATTAAATGAAGAAGGAGTAACATGCAATTTGTTTACAGGAGAAGAAGAGATAATCCATAAAAATGCAGATCATATTTCATGTACTATAGAAAAACTAAATATAAATGAAGAATTTGAAACGGCGGTAATTGATGAGATACAGATGATATTTGATGAAAAAAGAGGATATGCATGGACTAGAGCATTGTTAGGACTAAGATGCAGGGAAATACATATATGTGGAGCATTAAATGCAAAAAAATTATTAATTGATATCATAAAAGATATAGGTGATGATTATACCATTAAAGAGTATAAACGTAATATTCCACTTGAGATACAAGAAAAGTCGTTTAGATATAAAGATGTTAAGGACGGAGATGCACTAGTTGTGTTTTCTAAAAAAAGAGTTCTTGAACTTGCTCTGTTTTATTCAAACTTTGGAATTAAATGCAGCATAATATATGGTGATTTGCCACCAGAGGTTAGAAAAAAACAGTATACTCAATTTTTAAATAAAGAAACATCTATTTTAATTACAACAGATGCTATTGGTATGGGCGTTAATCTTCCGATTAAAAGAATAGTCTTTATGGAAATAAAAAAATTTGATGGAAAAGAGTTTAGATTTTTAAATTCTCAAGAAGTTAAGCAGATAGCAGGCAGAGCGGGTAGGAAAGGAATATATGATGTTGGATATGTTTCTGCATATGGAGATAATTATGAATTTATAAAGGAATCTATTAATAAGAAAGATAATCCTATTGAATATGCAATTTTAGGACCAAGTGAAGATATATTAAATATAGAAAATGTTTCTTTAATAGAAAAATTATCAGTTTGGAGCGAGAAAGAATGTAAATCATTATTATATGAAAAAATGGACATAGGTGAATATTTAATTGTTTTGCATAATATAAGAAGTTATAAAATTTCACAAATTACTCGATGGAAGCTTTTGAAGATACCATTTGATGTGGATAATAAAGAACTTATGAATACATTTATATCATATGTTGATGAACTATTTATTGCTAAAAGAAATGAACTGTTCAAGCCTATGTATAAATTTGAATCTCTTGATGAACTAGAAATTTATTATCAGAAGATAAATTTGTATTATTCTTTTGGTAAAGTTTTCGGACTTACTATTGATGAAGAATGGATATATGAGGAAAGAAAGAAATTGAGTGAAAAAATAAATAATTTATTACTTAAGATATAGTAAAGAGGTAAGAACTCACCCGCAATCTTAAGTAGGGCGCCATTTTAGCGGGGAACTGTCTTTAGGATGTCTTGACTAAAGATAGAATAATTAAGGCTAGTCTTTTTCAAAACCTGCTGCTAGGTGTTAAAAAGATGATATGAAAATTAGCAGCTACAATTGTAGAAGCTTTAGGGAAAAAACTTTCGCACAGGGGTTCAACTCCCATTGTCTCCACCAATTGAAATCCAATACCGTACTGAAAAAATTCAGTACGGTATTTTTAGTATAAGCCTATATCGTAGATATATATGGAAGAAAATATGTACAACTATTTATTGAAAGTGTATTAATAATTTCCATAAATAGTATCTACAAAATTTTTTTTCAAGATCGTCACACATTTTTCTAAAGTCTTCAATTTTTTTTATTGCTGCAAGATTTCTCAGATCAATGAACGTATCTGTATTTTTTTTAAACCTTTTCCCAGTAAAAGTTAGTATTGCATTTTAGTTTGTATTTATCAATTATTTTGCCTTTTTCATTTCCTAATTCTTTTTTTAGATATGCATCACGGACTTCTTAACTGCAGGATTTTAAAATAGAATAATCCAAAAGTATCCACCCCTCATGAAAAGACTCTCTTACTTTAAGCATAATGATTTTTGGCATATATTCAAATTGTTATTTTATATCATAAAATTGAATGTATAGATAAATTTAGTGATTATTGTGAAGAATCATGCATAGTATCAACTTTTGCTATGTCTAATATTACAACGGATAAACGCATTTTTCATTTAAAATAAATTGTAAATTTTAGAAATCAATAAAAAAAAGAGGAAGAATATTATAAAATGTCGAAAGTATTAGAAAAGAATAAAATAAGTAGACATATAGAGTAGAGGACAGTGAAAGGAGATTTTTATGGGAAAACTTAAAAATATTTTTAATAAAATCGTATGTAAATATACTTTTGTAGGGATGTTATTTGGACTAAGCTTTCCTATGAGTGCTATTGTCTTTGAAATTATTCGATTAAATTTAAATTTCAAGTTGCAGAATATAATATATATTCACCATCAGAATAAATTGTTATTTATGATTGATACGGCTCCTTTTTTTCTAGGTAGCTTTGCATCTATTGCAGGTGTGATTAGAGGGAAATTAGAACTTAGAAATATGGAATTAAAGAATCAAACCATTATAGATGAATTAACAAAGGTATATAATAGAAGATATGGAAAAGAACGTATAAAAAATTGTATTCATATAGCAAAAGAAAATAATACAAAAATTGGTGTGATTTTGATTGACTTAGATCGATTCAAAATGGTGAATGATACCCTAGGACATACTGCAGGAGATCAATTATTGAAAAAAATTGGGAAAATGTTTATAGATGAGTTAAAGATGAGGGAAAATATTATTCGACTAGGTGGAGATGAGTTTTTAATTATTGTGAATGAGGTGAAAAAAACAAAGGATATTAATGAAATTATTGGTAAAATTATAAGGAGTTTTGAAAGTCCTATAAAGATTGATGAAAGATTGATTCATATAAAAGCAAGTATGGGGATTTCAATATTTCCAGATCATGGACAAGATATGGAAACTCTTCTTAAAAAAGCAGATATTGCTATGTATCGATGTAAAAAACATAAGAGGAAATTTTATGAATTTTATGATGAATGTATGCTAGAATCATTGAATGAAAAATTCTTGATAGAAAATGAACTAAATCATGCAATAGAGAAAAAGGAATTGTTTTTAGTCTATCAACCTATTGTACATGCAAATACTGGTGAAATATTAGGTGCAGAAGCATTATTAAGATGGAATAATACTACATTGGGAATGGTATCTCCTAATAAATTTATCCCTATAGCAGAAAAGGCTAATTTAATTTCAGCTATAGGAAAATGGGTACTAGAAGAAGCTTGTAGACAAAACAAATATTGGCAAGATCGAGGATTTTGTATTGTAATAAATGTAAATGTTTCTGTAAATCAATTTAAAGAAGAAAATTTTGTAGATCAGGTAAAGAAAATATTAGAAGAAACTGGATTGGAAGCGAAACATTTAAAAATTGAAATCACAGAAAGTATTTCTATGGAAAATATTCCGAATATACAAGAGATATTTAATATGTTTAGAAAGATAGGGGTTAAAGTGGCTATAGATGATTTTGGAACAGGGTATTCTTCTTTTGCACAGCTTAAATCATTGTTTATAGATACTTTAAAAATAGACAAATCATTTATTGGTGGTATTCATGTGGATATTAATAATACATCAATTGTATCTGCAATGGTAGCATTGGCTAAAGAGTTAGATTTAAATATTGTTGCGGAAGGGGTTGAAACCATAGAGCAATTAACATTTTTAAAAGAACAAGAATGCAATCAGATTCAAGGATACTTATATAGCAAGCCAGTAAAATCTAATGTTTTTGAAGAACTTTTAAAGAAAGGATTTTTATTATGTGAAAATGAAGGCGTTTTCTCAGATTAATGATCGTATCTGTATCTTTTTGTTTGATGAATTCTATACCATATAATTCACAGCATATAAACCCAGATTACCAGTCACATTTATAATGTCTAACTTTAAAACTTGTTTTCTTGTGTACTATAAAGTAAAACTTAATTTAGATGGAGTTTTACTCTAACTGATATATTACATTTCTAAAAAATAATTATTTATGGATAAAACCAAATAATTATATTTAAATATTGCTTAATAAATCAATAAAAAACACAAGGGTCACCAAAGACCTTAGTGCACCTTAATAGATTGTCAACACTTTTTAGTCGGACATTATTAGCTTGTACTCTATAGGGCTAAGGTAATTTAATGACCCATGTATTCCATGGTTGTTATACCAATTTACTTAATAAATTCAAATATAAAGAGGTTATAAATCAGATAGGAATAGCAGCTTAGTGTTGAGTATATAGATGTTCTAACATTTTGAAACAACTACTTCTATTTAATAATATTCAATATCATCTTACCAGCTACTGCTAATGACATAGTTACGAATATAGGCTTTATAAGCTTAGAACCTTTCTCTAAAGCAAGCTTTGTACCTAGTTTTGCACCCATAATCATGAATAGGGCAACTGGAATACCGTAGTAATAATTTATTTGAGAGTTAAAAGCAAATATTAATAAAGCTGTAATATTGCTTGTAAAGTTTAAAACTTTAGCATTTCCAGCAGCTTTTGTAAAATCAAATCCAAAAATACTTATAAGTCCAAATATTAAAAATGAACCAGTACCTGGACCGAAAAAACCATCGTAAAATCCAAGGCAAAAACAAAGTAGTATTCCTAGTGTAAGATTTTTTTTATTAAGTCCAATAAACTTATCTTCTTTTCCTATTGATTTTGAGAATAGACTATATAAACCTACAAATAATATCATTACTAAAACTAATGATTGGAGTTTACTTTGGTCTATCAGAAGAACTGTATTAACTCCTAATATAGCTCCTATTAAAGTGAATGGTATAAAATATTTTAATATAGAAAAACTCACTTTACCAGATTTAGAAAAACTCAAGATACTCGTGAATGCTGCTGTTGTAGAACAAAATTTATTTGTTCCAAGTGCTAAATGAGGGGGAATGCCCGCTATTAAAAATGCAGGAATACTTATAAGTCCTCCTCCGCCAGCTATTGAATCTATAAATGCAGCTGAGAAACCTGACAAACATAAAAATAATAATTTGAAAATCATTTTATCACCTACTTAATTAATATCAATTAATTGTACCATATACTAAAAATAATGGTATAGATGAATAAATTTAAATTTTCTAAATGTTTTCCTGTCTTAAAAATTTAACTAAGCATAAGGTAGATGATAATATTACAAATATAAATGGAAAAGCTGCAACAATAGATATAGTTTGAAGCATATGAAGACCTCCTGATAAAAGTAGAGATAGAGCAAGTAATGATTGTAATATTCCCCAAGTTATCTTAGTTTTATTGCTAGGGTTTAATTTACCATTAGAAGACATCATACCCAGCACAAATGTTGCTGAATCTGCTGATGTAACAAAAAATGTACAAAGAAGTATTATGGCAACTATAGATATTAATGTTCCTAATGGATAGTTGTTCATAATAATAAAAAATGCAGTTGAGGTTTTTAGAATAGCATTGTTTGCTGTATCTATTCCTAAATTTATAGCCATAGTACCAAATGTTGAAAACCATAAAAATGAAACTACTGAAGGAACTAATAAAACTCCTATTATAAATTCCCTTATTGTTCTTCCTTTTGAGATTCTAGCTATAAAAGTTCCTACAAATGGAGCCCATGATATCCACCAAGCCCAATAAAAAATAGTCCAAGATTTATACCAATCTGGTTTTCTAAATGGATTTAACTCTAGTACAAGATCTATAGAATAATCTTTTAGACCTAGGAAAAATGAATGTAGTATATCAAATGTGGGTCCTATTATCATAGCTAATAAAAGTAAAACCATGGCCATTAATACATTTAAGTTAGATAGTATTTTTATGCCTTTATCAACTCCACCTACAGCTGATATTATGAATAAAATTGTAACTATTAATATAATAATAGTTTGAACTAGGGAACTTTCTGGTATATCGAATAGATAATTAAGACCACTGTTTATTTGAAGTGTTCCAAGGCCTAGTGAAGTAGCAGCCCCTCCTATAGTAGCGAAAATTGCTAGAATATCTATAGCCTTACCAATTTTTTTATTAGAAACATTTTCGCCAAAGAAAGGGATAAACATATTACTTATCAAACAAGGATATTTTTTTCTGAATTGTATATATGCAAGAGATAAACCTAATATGCTGTATACTGCCCAAGGATGAAGACCCCAATGCATGAATGATTTTTTTATAGCGAAATTTTTGGCTAATTCTGATCCGCTTTCAATTCCGAGAGGAGATACATAATGGTTAAGGGGTTCAGCAACTCCCCAAAATACAAGACCAATTCCCATACCTGCACTAAATAACATGGAAAACCAAGAAATATAACTGTATTCTGGCTTGGAGTCGTTGTCTCCTAGTTTTATATTTCCATATTTGCTAAATGCTAGCATGATGCTGAATATTAAAAATAAAGTCATACTTATTAAATAAAGCCATCCGAATTCGTCTACTAAAAAATTTAAAGCCTTATTTGATAGGATATTAAATGTACTAGGAGCCACAAGGCACAATAAAACTATTGATACTACTAAGAAAATTGAAATTATAAATACTGTGTTATTTTTTTTGTTTAAAATCAAACAATCACCTCTTTAATATTTTTTATAATGGATAGGAAATTATATTTTTATTTAAATTGTGTATAAATATAATTTCCGTTATGAGTTTCAAAAAAGTCTACATTTGAAATCTTCAAAGGAAGACTTTTTTATTTATGCAAAAAAATAAAAACAATTAATCGAGTAAACTGTTTTTATAATTAATAGTAAATTATATTTAATATTATATTAATAAATTTCAAAATAAACTATTAAACAACTAACGTAACAACTTGATTATATTACAAAAGTTGTATCTTGTCAAATTATGAAGTTTTGTGAAAATATAAAAAAGAATTCAGAAATAAAAATCTGAATTCTTTTTTATAAATTTATTTAATCTCTACACGTGCACTATTTTCCCAAAGACCATGAATATTACAGTAGCTAAGGGCATGTATAGTACCTGATTTAATAAGTTTTACACTTGTAATCCCTACAGGCTGAGTTGCGTTGTCTGATTCACCGTGAGCTGAAAAATTAAAATTAGCTATTTCAACAGGAAATTTATCATTTTCCCCTTTGAAGAATACTTTAACCCAAGCTATATGGTGTTCTAAAGTATTAGGATGTTTTATTTCGTCGCCTATAGATACTCTTAGATTAAATTCTTTATCTTTTTCTATATTCTCAGGTACACTTATAACAGGTACGTGCTTTTCTCCTTTAAAATCTCCAGTTTGTAAAAATTCTTTTAAACTTTTCATTTAGAAAAACCTCCATTTAAAATTTATTAATCGTTATATCTAGGAAAATTATATAATTTTGAATATATCATGAGTTATGCGTTAGCATAAAGTAAATTTGTTATATTATATATATTCCCTCGATTAATAAATCTAAACATGAATAAGAGGTTAGATATAAACAAAAAAATTATATATTATGAAACTTAGCGTGAATAGGATAATTAAAAATATAAGTTAAAAATTAGGAATTAAATAATATAGAGTTCATAAAATTATATAAGGGGAGGTGTGATAATGGTTAACTTGCCTAATGATTTACAAATCGATTTGCCAAGGGTTACTACTATTGGTAATGGATGTATTAATATAGAAAATTATATAAGTGTTATGGAATACTCTAAACAGATGATAAAAGTTGATACAAAGGTAAATGTATTAAAAATAGAAGGAGAAAACCTGATTATAAAATATATAACTGAGGATGATTTGTGTGTTGAGGGAAAAATATACTCTGTTGAATATTGGGTTTAAGGGGGCATAGAAGTTGTGGCAATATATTAAAGGATTTTGCGTTGTTACTATAGAAGGCTTGAATTTAGAAAAATTCATAAATAATTTGGCTAAAAATAAAATTTATATATTTAATATAAAAAGGATATCTGAAACAAAAATAGAAGCCTATGTATATAAAGATGATGTTAAAAAACTTATAAGTATTTATAGAAAATCCAACTATAATTTAAAGATTAAAAGATCAGTTGGACTTCCGTTTTTAATGAAGAGGGTTTATAAAAGAAAGACTCTTTTATTTGGAGGAATTTTATCTGTATTTATATTATTATTTTTGACAACGTTTATAACAAATGTGTACATAGATTGCCCTGAGGGTATAGATAAAAAAGCATTAAGACGTGAAATTTACGAATGTGGTCTCAAGCCTGGTACTAATAAATACATAATAAATAAAAAGGATATAAGAGATAGTATACTTTATAAATTTAATTCGGTTGCATATATATCTATAAACATACAAGGAACTAGTGCTTTTGTAGATATAGTAAAAAAAGCTGAAGAGCCTAAAGAAAATAGTAAAATAAATTGTAATATAATTGCCAAAAAAGATGGTATAATAGAGAAGGTAATACCAAGAAGTGGAGAATCATTGATAAAAAAAGGTGATATAGTTAAAACTGGAGATGTATTAATAGCTGGTGGAAACCTTATGGCTAAGGGTGAAGTATGGGCGAAAACATTTTATGAAATAACAGAAAAAGTAGAGTATACAAACAAAAGTAAATATAGAACTGGCAAAAATAAAAAAATATTTAAGATCAAGTTATATAACAAGGAGTTTATCACAAATAAAAATATAGATTATAAAGAGTACGATGTTAAAACGAAGGATTTTAAAATAAAGTATAAAAACTTTGAATTTCCAATACAAGTTCAAGTAGATACTTTTTATGAGGTTAATATAAAGAAAAACGATAAGGACTTAAATTCGATTAAAAATACTCTTAAATCAAAAGCTTTAAAAAAAATGGATTATTTATTGCCTGTACAGGCAAGGATAATAGATAAAAATGAAAATTATAATGTAGAGAAGAATATCTTAAAATTTACGATTATTATACAAACCTTAGAAGATATAGGAAAGTATGAACAAGTAGAAGGAGGAAATTATACTGATGATAAATTGCAAGATACAGATAGAGAATGATGAATTTTCAAAACAATTATTTGGAAATCTTGATAAAAATATAAAAATTATAGAAGAACGCATTAATGTCGATGTAGTCTTAAGGGATGGAAGTATAGTTCTAATCGGTGAAGAAAAAAATGTAGAATTGGGCAAAAGGCTTATTAAAGAGTTAGAAATTATGGTTGAAAAGGGAAATGAATTAAATAATCAAAATATATCTTACTGTATAAACCTATTATTTGAGGGTAGTGAAGAAAAAATGCAAGTATTATCTGATGATGTTATCGCTTTTACTATAAAGTCAAAACCTATACAACCAAAAACACTTGGACAGAAGAAGTATATTAATTTAATAAAAGAAAATACTATCACATTTGGAATAGGTCCTGCTGGTACGGGAAAAACGTATTTGGCTGTTGCCATGGCTGCAAGATCACTTAAAAAAGATGAAGTAAATAGAATCGTTTTAACAAGACCGGCAGTTGAGGCTGGAGAGACTCTGGGTTTTTTACCTGGGGATTTAAAAGACAAAGTTGATCCATACTTAAGACCTTTGTATGATGCTTTATTTGAGATACTTGGATCTGAAAAATTTGATAGATATATGGAAAGAGGAATAATAGAAGTAGCACCTCTTGCATTTATGAGAGGGAGAACACTAGATAATGCATTTATCATACTTGATGAAGCTCAAAACACAACTCCAGAGCAGATGAAGATGTTTTTAACTAGGCTTGGATTTGGCTCAAAGGCAGTAGTAACTGGGGATATTACACAGACAGATATTCCAAGTAATAAAAAATCTGGACTTTTACATGCAAAAGAGGTATTAAAAGGTGTAAAAGGAATATCTATTTGTGAATTGACAGAAAAAGATGTTGTAAGACATGAACTTGTTCAAAGAATAATAAAAGCGTATACTAAATACGAGGAAAAACAAGAATATAAAAATAGCAAAAAGAAAAATAAAAATTAGAAAGGAGAGGGAAACATGAAATTTAGGAAGTTTTCCCTTGCTCTTTTGTTTTTTATAATTAATTTTATAGTATTATTTACATTTTTAGCTCCTCAGAAGTACGAATTAAAAGTAGGACAAAGAGCCCAAGAAGATATAAAAGCAACAAAAGATATAGAAAACAAGATAGAAACACAAAAACTTATTGACAAGGCTGCTCAGCAGGTTCAACCTGTTTATAAAAATAATTTAACAGTTCAAGCTGAGATAAAATCAGATATAGAAAAGTTTTTTTATGATATAAATGAGATTAACAATAGTGAAGAATTAAATTTAAAGCAAAAACTAGAAAGTATGCAACAAAAATACCCAACAATATCTAATAAATCTATAAACTTAGCTCTTAATATGGACAAAGCTAGACTTGAAAAATTAAAGAATTACATATTTGAAATAATAAATCAGATAATGAGTACTGGAATAACGAAAGAAGAAGTAGATTACCAAAAGAAAAATGTGTCAGAGTTTTTTGAAGAAATAAAAACGTTTAACCAGAATGAAAAGCTTTTAAGTATAGAAATAATAGATAGTTATATAAGACCTAATAAGTTTTTGGACTTAGAAAAAACGCAAGAAAAAACAGAACAAGCAAAGGAATCTGTTGAAAAGGTTATAATACCAAAGGATGAAAATATAATATCAAAGGGAGAAGTTATAACTGAAGAAAAACTAGAAATGTTGCAAAGTATAGGACTTGTTCAAAAAAAAGGTAAAGAAGATTTTTTTGTTATAATAGGTTTAATACTTATAATACTTATACTTGAAGTGTTAGGAGCCTTATACATAAATGTTTTTGATAAAAGAATATTAAAAAATGAAAAGAAACTATTACTGATAATATTGATTATTTCTATTACTATGCTAATTAGTATAAGTCTTAGTAAAATATCTTTATATATAATACCTGTTGCTGGGGCAAGTATGCTTATAAGTATACTTTTAAATACTAATATAGCTATAATATCTAACTTCATTATAGCTATAATGCTTTATCTAGCTACTGGAGATATAAATATCTTATTGATATCATTAGTTTCTGGAACATTTGGGGCTTTTGCCAATCTTGAAATAGCACAAAGAAGAAATGTAATAATTACAGGATTCAAAATAGGAGTTTTAAACTTATTACTTGTAATGTCACTAGGTTTTATAACTACAACAAACTTAAAAGAGCCTTTTATAAATGCATTACTTTCTTTATTGTCAGGTATAATTTCATCTATTTTTGTGGTTGGAAGTTTACCTCTTTGGGAACATTATTTTGATATATTGACAAGCCTTAAATTATTAGAACTATCAAGTGCTAATAATGAAATATTAAAAAGGATGTTAATAGAAACACCTGGTACATATCATCACAGTATAATAGTTGGGAATTTAGCAGAAAGAGCTTGTGATAAAATAGGAGCAAATTCTTTGTTCGCAAGAGTCGCGTCATATTATCATGATATGGGAAAACTATCAAAACCGTATTTTTTCAAAGAAAATCAAATAACTACTGATAATCCTCATGATAAGATGTCTCCTATAATGAGTACAAAGGTAATTAAAGAACATGTAAGCTATGGAGTGGAGCTTGCTCAAAAGCATAAATTACCTAAAGAAATAATAAATATAATAAGAGAACACCATGGAACAACATCAGTTGCCTACTTTTATTATAAAGCTAAAGAAATGGAAATGGATGTAAAGGAAGAGGATTTTAGGTATAAGGGTCCAGAACCTCAAAGTAAGGAAGCGGCTGTAATAATGATGGCAGATTCGGTGGAAGCTGCTATTAGAAGTATAAAGGAACCTAGCAAAGAAAAAATTGAAGATATGATAGAAAAAATAGTTAAAGGTAAATTAAATGATGGACAATTTGATAAAAGCAACTTGACATTAAAAGAATTAGACTTAATAAAGGAAGCTTTTATAGAAGTCATTATGGGTATGTTTCATCAAAGAATAGAGTACCCCAAAGAAGGAGGAAATTAAATGCAGTTAATAATGGATAATAGACAAGATAAGATAGAAGTAAGTGATGCATTAATGAATACTATAAATAATGTAACAAAAGAGTGTTTAAAGTATGAAGGGTTTGATGAGGATTATGAAATAAGCTTGTCATTTGTAGATAACAACGAAATACACGAGCTAAATAAATTGTATAGAGGAATAGATAGAGAGACAGATGTACTGTCATTTCCATTAATAGGAGATGATGAGTTTGATATAGAGCTTGAGGAAAAAGCTCTTGGAGATATTGTAATATCTATGGAAAAAGCCTTAGAACAAAGTCAGGAATATAATCACTCTTATGAAAGAGAAGTGGCTTTTTTAGTTTGTCATAGTATGTTTCATTTAATGGGATATGATCATGACACAGAGGAAAATACAAAGATTATGAGGTCGAAGGAAGAAGCTGTTTTGGTTAAACTTGGAATAGCGAGGATATAATATGAGAGCTAAAAAGCTTATAAATGCTTTTAATTGTGCGATAGACGGTATAATATATACGGTTAAAAATGAGAGAAATATGAAAATACACTATCTAATATCGATAATAGTTTTATTTTTAAGTTTGTTCTTTGATTTGACTAAATATGAAATAATTATTTTGTTCTTTACTATATCCTTAGTTGTAATATCTGAAATGATAAATACAGCAATAGAAAAATCTATAGACTTGTTCACTAGTGAATACCATGAACTTGCAAAGATTGCTAAAGACGTTTCAGCAGGAGCTGTCTTAATTGCATCTTTAAATTCTATTGTAATAGGGTACTTACTATTTTTTGATAGAATAAATCCACTATCAAATATTGTTCTGAATAAGATAAGAAAATCAGAAATGCATATAACTGTTATAGCAATAGTAATAGTTCTTATATTGGTAGTTGTAGTTAAATCAGTAACCAAAAAAGGAACTTATTTAAAGGGAGGAATGCCTAGCGGACATGCTGCACTTGCATTTTCAGTTGCAACTGCAGTAACATTTATTTCGGAGGAAATATTAGTATCAACTCTTACATATATATTGGCAATACTTGTTGCGCAAAGTAGAATAGAAGGAGAAATTCACAGTGGTATAGAAGTTTCATTTGGAGCTATATTGGGAATACTAACAACTATACTGGTTTTCCAAATAAGTCTTGGATAAAAGAATGGAAGTGTTTCCATTCTTTTAATGACTTTGCATGTAATCTATAGTTTAAATAAATATTGGATAAAACATAAATGTTTGATATAATTGAAAATGCTCTGTATGTTGATTTAGAGAGCTAAAGTGAAAGGATGAGGGGTTTTTGAAAAAAAATAGTTCTGATAAAACAGACATAAAAAGAGTGTTTATAAGCGGAATTTTTACCATTCTTCCAATTGCTGTTACTATATCATTAGTATTTTGGCTTTTCAATAAGGTAGATTATATATTTAGAGTTCCTCTTGAAAAACTATTAGGAATTCATCTTTATGGTGTTGGTATAGTAATAACACTTATATTGACATTTGCTGCAGGTATTTTTGCAACGGATGTCATAGGAAAAAGAATATTTAATGGATTTGAAATGGTAATGCATAAAATTCCTTTAGTTGGAATGATATATTCTTCTGTAAAACAAGTAGTAGATGCTTTTGCTACTAAAAAAGGAGAAGGTTTTAAAAATACTGTCTTAGTTCAATATCCTTCAAAGGGTATATATACAATAGGGTTCATAACTACGAATGCACCAGATTCTATAAATGGATACACAGGAGAAGAAAGTGTGTTTGTATTCATACCTACAACTCCAAATCCTACATCTGGAATGCTTGTTGCAGTAGCTAAAAAAGATATAGTCTATTTAGATTTATCTATTGACAATGCTCTTAAAATAATAGTTTCAGGGGGAATTGTAGGCTGTAAAGAAAACTAAAGGAGGAATTTAAAATGGATAATAAAGAATTATTAAAAATAGCAGAAAAGGCTAAGGAGAATGCATATGTTCCATATTCTAAATTTCATGTAGGAGCAGCTCTTTTAACTAAATCAGGAAAGGTTTTTACTGGATGCAATGTAGAATGTGCATCTTATGGAGGAACTAATTGTGCAGAAAGAACTGCAATATTTAAGGCTGTATCAGAAGGTGAAAGAGAGTTTGAAAAAATAGCAATAACTAGCGATAATATAGGGGAAACTTATCCTTGTGGAATATGTAGACAAGTTATATTAGAGTTTGGTAGAGATATTAAAGTTATATTAGGAGAGTCTGAAGGTGAGCATAGAGAAATGTCTATACAAGAATTGATTCCGTATGGGTTCACCGGAGCAGACCTTAAAAAATAAAGAGGTGACTAAAATGGGTTTTAAATCAGGATTTGCAAGTATAATAGGAAGACCAAATGTAGGTAAATCTACAATTATGAATAAAGTTGTTGGAGAGAAAATAGCTATAATGAGTGATAAGCCTCAAACGACTAGAAATAAAATTCAATCAGTTTTGACTACTAAAGATTTTCAAATAGTGTTCTTAGATACACCGGGAATACATAAACCGAAGAATAAATTGGGAGAGTATATGGTTAAAGTTGCATCTGATTCTCTTAATGAAGTAGATGTAGTTTTATTTGTTGTTGATGATTCTAAAACTATAGGTCCTGGAGATAGAAGAATTATAGAAGATCTAAGAAATGTTAAAACACCTATAGTACTTGTTATAAATAAAATAGATAAGATGGAAAAAGAAGATCTGATTATTCTTATGAAAAAATATGATGCAGAAGGTATATTTGATGAAATAGTACCGATATCTGCATTAAAAGAAGGTCATTTAAATTCATTAATAAATACTATAAATAAACATTTACCTGAAGGACCTAAGTATTTTCCTGATGAGATGATAACAGATCAACCTGAAAGAGTATTGATTTCTGAGTTAATAAGGGAAAAGGTTCTACATTATGTTCATGAAGAAGTTCCTCATGGAGTTGCAGTTGAGGTTGAACAAATGAAATCAAGAGAAGGTGGAAATATAATAGATATATCTGCTGTTATATACTGTGAAAGGGATTCACATAAGGGAATTATAATAGGAAAAAATGGAAGAAAGTTAAAAGGAATAGGAAAATCTGCAAGAGAAGATATTCAAAGGCTTCTAGGTTCAAAAGTATATCTTCAAACTTGGGTTAAAGTTAAATCTAATTGGAGAAACTTAGAAAACTATATAAGTAGTTTTGGATATAACAATAAATAATGTGTATTATGGGGGGAGGAATCTATGAATAAAAATGAAGTTTTATTTAAAGAGATAATAGTCCAAGTTAATGCATTGATAGACAGTGAGAAGATAGTAGACTTAAATGAATATATAGAAGAACTTCATCCCCGAGATATATCGGAAATATTAATAGATTTACAAGAAGAAAAAAAAATAAAATTATTTGAGGTACTTCCGCTAGAAGTTGCAGCTAAGGTGCTTGATGATTTAGATTCTGATATGTTTACAACTATATTATCAAAAATTAGTATAGACCATAAAAAGAGAATATTAGATCTTATGTCTCAAGATGATATGGTCGACATATTAAGTGATTTATCAGAGGAAAAAAGACATGAAATAATAAATCTTTTAGATAAGGAATTAGCTCAAGATATAAAGGAATTACTTGTATACGACGAAGACTGTGCTGGTGGTATAATGACTACAGACTTTGTTGTATTAAGTAAGGATATTACATGCTATGCAGCTATAGAGTATTTAAGAGAAAATGCTCCAGATGCAGAAACTATATATTATGTGTATGTAGTGGATAAGAATGATAAGCTTGTTGGAGTTATTTCTTTAAGAGAGCTTATTGTTTCAAAACCTAATACTATTATAGAAGATGTAATGAGTGAAAAGGTAATTGATGTTAATGTAAATGACGACCAAGAAGAAGTTGCAAGAATTGTATCCAAATACGACTTTTTGGCAATTCCTGTAACAGATATAAATGGTAAAATAAGAGGTATAATAACTGTCGATGATATAATTGATGTTATACAAGAGGAAGCAACAGAAGATATATATAAATTTGCAGGAACATCTGAATCTGAGAGTGAATACTTAGAAGACATTAAATTTTTTCCAAAAGTAATATCTGCTGTAAAGGCAAGACTTCCGTGGTTACTTATAACATTAATTGGAGGTACTTTGTCAGCGCGAATACTTGGGAAATATGAAGGTACAATAAAGGCGTATGCAGCTGTATCTTTTTTTATGCCTCTTTTAACTGGAATGGGAGGGAATGTTGGAACTCAATCATCTACCCTTACTGTCAGAGGGCTAGCAACAGGTCATATAGACCAAAAGAATGCTGTTAAGACAATATCTCAAGAAATGAGCATAGGGCTTAGTGTAGGGCTTATATGTAGTTTGATAATATGTATAGTTGCTTATTTATGGATAGGAGACTTCAAATTAGGAATTGTTGTAGGAATAGCAATGGCAGCTAATATGTTAACTGCTGCTACAATAGGTACATTAGTACCAATTGTATTTAAAAGATTGGGCGTTGATCCGGCTGTTGCATCAGCTCCGTTTATCTCAACGACACTTGATATAACTGGTCTTACTATATACTTTACATTAACAACTACCCTTTTACTAAAATTTTCTTAAAATAAAAAAAAATATTATGTATATTATCCCCCTTCTTACCCAAAAATAAATATAGATGGACAGAAGGGGGTTTTTTGAAATGAATAAATCATTATGGGAATATTTTAAAAAAACAGGAGACATAAATGCGTATATGTATGTTAAGACTTACGACAGCCTAAAGTGTAAATCAAATACAATGAGGGAGATTGAAAATAATTATGTTCATAAATACAGATGGGATAGTACTGAAATCGATCAAGTATGAAGAAGCAGATTCTATAATAGTTATATTTACTAGAAAGCTTGGGAAAATTTCAGTACTTGCGAAAGGTGCTAGAAGAGCAAAGAGCACATTCTTATCCGGTACTCAGGTGTTTTCATATTCTAATTTTTCTATTAGAAGAAGTGGTAATATGTACAAATTAAATCAATGTGAAGTAAAACAAAATTTTTACAATCTATCGTATAATATAGATACTTTAGCTCACGCTAGTTATATTAGTTCATTGGTTGAACAGAATATATTTGAAAATCAGACTAACAATAGACTATTTGATCTATTATTGAAAACATTGTATTTATATTCATATGATGATGCTAATTACGAATTGATAACAAATATATTTGAGCTTAAATTTTTGGATTATATAGGATATAAACCTAGTGTTTTAAAATGCACTAATTGTGGGAATAATAACTTGAATAAAGGAAAGTTTAGCGTAACAGAGGGTGGTATGTTGTGTATTCAATGTATTGATGAAGATAAGTATAGTATAAAAACTGATCCCACAACTGTAAACTTAATGGAATACATATTAAAAAACGACATAGTAATATGTAACAAAATAAGGGTATCGAAATATATAATAAATCAACTAGATAATATTTTAAAAAAATATTTAATGACTCATATAGAAAATTTAGATTTGAAATCATTAAGTTTTCTTGAGAATTTAAAAGGGTAAGGAGTGGATAGTATGGAAATAACACTTGAAAAAATTGATCAGATTATGGAAAGAATGAATGTAGGGTATGAAAAAGCTAAAGAAGCATTAGTTAATTCAAATGGAGATGTTATAGAAGCTTTAGTTTATCTTGAAAAAAGAGAAGGAAATGTATTTAAGGGTATAAATGAGAAAAGCAGTGAAATGATAGAAAAATTAAAAGAAATTCTTAAAAAAGGAAATATAACTAGGGTTATGCTTGAAAAAGATGGAGATGTAATGCTTAATCTACCTGTAACAGCAGGAGCGATTGGGTTAGTACTAGGACCAATTGCTACAATAGTAGGTGTATCTGCTGCTGTTGTAGGTAAGTACAAAATAAAAATAGTAAAAACAAATGGCGAAACTGTAGATATAAATGATATGACACAAGAATCATTTAATGATATAAAAGAAAAAATGAATTTTAATAAATCTGATAATAAAGATATTACTGATGATATAATAAAGGAATAAACTCAAGAAATGGGTAATGAGCTTGACAAATAACCCTGATTTTGTTAAATTTAAAGTTAGAATTGTTTAGAATTTAGCCTTTCGCCAAAAGCGAAAGGCTAAATTTTTTAAATAAATATAGGAGGGGAAAAAATGAATTTCCAAAATATGATACTTTCTTTACAAGACTATTGGGCGAAGCAAGGTTGCATAGTAATGAATCCATATGATGTAGAAAAGGGAGCCGGAACTATGAGTCCTTATACATTTTTAAAATCACTTGGTCCTGAGCCTTGGAAGGTTTGTTATGTAGAACCTTCAAGAAGACCAACAGATGCAAGATATGGAGAAAATCCTAATAGATTATATCAGCATCACCAATTTCAAGTAATACTTAAGCCGTCTCCAGATAATGTACAAGAGTTATACTTAGAGAGTTTAAAGGCTATAGGAATAAATCCACAAGAACATGATATAAGATTTGTAGAAGACAACTGGGAAGCAGCTGCTGTTGGAGCTTGGGGACTTGGTTGGGAAGTGTGGCTTGATGGTATGGAAGTTACTCAATTTACATATTTTCAACAAGTTGGGAACATAGATTGCGAACTTGAATCAGCAGAACTTACTTATGGACTTGAAAGACTTGCTATGTATATTCAAGAAAAAGACGATGTATATGATCTTCAGTGGAATGATGAAATAACTTATAGAGATATATTCCAAAAAGCAGAATATGAACATTCTGTTTATAGTTTTGAAGAAGGAAATACTGATATGATGTTTGAACACTTCAATGCTTATGAAGAAGAAGCTAAAAAATTATTGGAAAAAGGTTTGGTTCAACCAGCTTATGATTATATATTAAAATGTTCTCATACATTTAATGTATTAGATGCAAGAGGGGCTATTGGTGTAAGTGAAAGAGCATCATTTATAGGAAAAGTTAGAAATATGGCAAAAATGGTTGCTAGTGCTTATGTTAATCAAAGAGAAGAAATGGGATACCCTCTTTTAAAGAAAGGAGGAAAATAATATGAATAAATATCTTTTATTTGAAATTGGATGTGAAGAAATTCCTGCAAGATTTATGGATAGTTCTTTAAAACAATTAAAAGAAAATTCAAAAAAATTATTAAATGAAAATAGAATAAATTTTGAAGATGTAAAAACTTATGGAACACCAAGAAGACTTACTTTGATGATAGAGGGGCTTTCTGATAATCAAGAAGATTTAGAAGAAGAAATAAAAGGACCTGCAAAGAGAATAGCTTTTGATGATAATAATGAACCGACAAAGCCTCTTCAAGGTTTTATGAGAAGTAAGGGATTAAAGGTAGAGGATCTATATTTTAAGGTTGCAGGTAAGGAAGAATACGTATTTGCAAAATTAAAAGAAGAAGGAAAAAATACAGAAGATGTATTAAAGGATATTCTTCCTAATTTGATAAAATCTATAAATTACCCTAAAACTATGAAATGGGGAGGTAAACAGTTAAGATTTACAAGACCTATTAGATGGATATTATCTATATACAATGGAGAGGTACTTGATTTTGAAATAGAAGGTATAAAATCATCTAATGTTACAAGAGGACATAGATTCTTAGGAAAAGAAAGTATAACTGTAAATTCAGTTGATGAATACTTAGATGAACTTAGAAAAAACTATGTAATACTTGATCAAAATGAGAGAAAAGAAATCATAAAAAAACAATGTATAGAAGTTGCAAGTTCATTAAATGGACAAGTATTAATGGACGAGGAATTATTAAATGAAGTTACCTATTTACTTGAATATCCAACAGCTTTTTATGGAGAGTTTGAAAAAGATTATTTAAAGCTTCCAAAAGAAGTTATAATAACACCAATGAAGGAGCATCAAAGATATTTCCCTGTATTAAAAGAAAATGGAGAGTTATTGCCTAACTTTATAACTGTTAGAAATGGTACTGATTATAAAATCGAAAATGTTAAAGCTGGAAATGAAAAAGTTTTAGAGGCAAGACTTGCTGATGCACAATTTTTCTATAGAGAAGATATTAAAATAGAGCTTGAAAAATATATTGAAAAGCTTAAAAATGTAGTATTCCAAGAACAATTAGGGACTATATATGATAAAACTTTAAGAATAGAAGAATTATCTAAAAAATTAGTTTCAGAATTTGGATATGAACAAGAAAGAGACAATACTATAAGAGCTGCAAAAATTTGTAAGGCTGATTTGGTTACTAATATGGTATTTGAATTTACAGAACTTCAAGGTGTTATGGGAAGGGAATATGCTAAGGTATCGGGTGATAATGATACAGTAGCAAATGCTATATTCGAACACTATCTTCCTAGATTCTCAGGTGATATATTACCTACTACGAATGCTGGAACTATTATAGCTATAGCTGATAAGATGGATTCAATAGCAGGATTTTTTGCAATAGGAATACAGCCTACAGGATCTCAAGATCCATATGCACTAAGAAGACAGGCTTTAGGTATAATTAATATATTAATGGATAAAAATATTAATATAAGCTTAAGAAGTATAATAGATTATGCTTTAAGTAATTACAACGATTTAGAGTTTGATAAAGAAAAAGTTAGTCAAGAAATATTAGAATTCTTTAATCAAAGAATAAAAAATATATTCAGTGAAATGGGCATAAGATATGATGTTATAGATGCTGTTATTAGTTCGGATATAGATGATGTATCTGATATGTATAATAGAGCAAAAGAGCTTAATATGTGGATAGAAAAAGATGAAATAGTAGAAATTTTAACTGCGTTTAATAGAGTATCTACTTTAGCTCAAAAGGCTGAGTTAGACGAAATAAAAGAAGAATATTTACAAGCTGATGAAGAAAAAGTTTTATATGATGAGTTTAAAAAAGTAAAAGATATTGTTAAATCATCGATAGATAAAAAAGAATATTCTAAAGCTTTAGATGAATTTACTATACTTAAAAATCCTATTGACAATCTATTTGAGACTGTAATGATTATGGATAAAGATGAAAATATCAAGAATAATAGATTAGCTTTATTAAAACAAGTGTATGATACTATGCTTTTAATATGTGATTTGTCAAAAATAGTATATAAGTAAAAAAAGTCGGGAGAAATTCCCGACTTTTTTATACTATAGGAAATTATATAATTTTGAATCTGTGGATAACATTTATTTAAGAACTACACTTGCAACTATTTTTGAGCAACGGAGCCCGGTAGGGATCGTTGGCGACATGAGTCAGCGCGTAGCGACTAGACGAATTTTTTTAGTCATATGCAATAACTATATTTGTCAAGCGTATGATGACATTAAATAAATTTCTTTGCCAAATTTGATTTTTTTATTTACATATAACAAATAAGTATATATAATATACTATATAAGGAACGGGTGATAATAAGTATATCACATTAAAAGAAAAGAGGTGTTTATTATACAATTTAACGATAGACAAACTAAGATAATAGATATAGTTAAGGAGCATCAGCCTATAACTAGTGAAAATATAGCAGCGATGTTAAATGTGACAAGAGCGACTTTAAGACCAGATCTTGCAATACTTACTATGACGGGTATATTAGATGCAAGACCAAAGGTTGGCTATTTTTATGCTGGAATAAATAAAAATCATATAATATCAGAAGAATTAAAGAATAAAAAAGTTAGTGAAATAATGAGCATACCAGTTATGTTAACAGAAGAAACTACAGTATATAACGCTATTGTTACCATGTTTTTAGAAGATGTAGGAAGTATATACATAATAAATAATGGTTTTTTATCGGGTGTAGTATCTAGAAAAGACTTACTTAAAAGTACTATAGGCGGAATTGATATAAATAAAATACCTGTAGGTATGATTATGACTAGAATGCCAAATGTTATTATTGCTAAAGAAGAAGATACAGTAATTAAGATAGTGAAAAAGATAATAGAGCATGAGGTAGATTCAGTACCTGTAGTAAAAAAAGAATTAGCAGATAATAAAGAATATTATAAAGTTATGGGTAGGGTATCTAAAACCAATATAACAAAATTATTTTTAGAGTTATTTGAAGAATAAAGGAGTGTATTATGGAAAATTTAGTTATATATATAATATCGGATTCTCTAGGGGAGACAGGAGAACAAGTAGCCAAAGCTTCTATAGGTCAGTTCGATTTAAAAAACTATGAAATAAGAAAATATCCATATGTACTAGATAAGCAATTTCTAGATGAAATATTGAATGATGCAAAGCATCAAAATTCTATAATAGTTTATACACTTGTAGATTTAGAACTTGCAAACCGTACATCGATGTTTTGTCAGGAAAACAATATACCAGGATTAGATTTGATAAATCCTCTTATAGATTTAATAAGATTAAGAACTAGTTTAAATCCATTAAGAGAACCTGGAATAATAAGAAAACTTGATGAAAAATATTTTAAGCGAGTTGAGGCAATAGAATTTGCTGTAAAATATGATGATGGAAAAGATTCAAGAGGATTGATAAAGTCAGATCTAGTATTGGTTGGTGTATCTAGAACTTCTAAGACGCCTCTTAGTATGTACCTTGCAAATAAAAATATAAAGGTAGCTAATGTACCTTTAGTTCCTGAAGTTCCGGTTCCTAAGGAATTATTTGAAATACCTAACAAAAAAATAATAGGTCTTACTAATACTCCAGAAAAGTTAAATCAGATAAGACAAGAGAGGTTAAAGGCATTAGGTTTGTCTGGAAATGCTAACTATGCGAATATGCAAAGAATATTAGAAGAGATTGAATATGCAGAAAATATAATGAAAAAGTTAGGATGCCCAATAATAGATGTATCAAATAAAGCCATTGAAGAAACAGCAGGACTTATTATAAATATAATGAAAGAAAATGGTCTTAGAGTGTATAAGGGATTTCTTAATAGCTAAAACAAAATCATATGTAATTACTAAAATATAAGATAATCAAATAATATTAAAGTCTATATTAAAGGGAGAGTGTAAAACGTGGAAAAATTTGTATACAGCTTTAAAGAAGGTTCAAAGGAAATGAAAAATCTATTAGGTGGAAAAGGAGCCAACTTAGCTGAAATGACTAAAATAGGACTTCCTGTTCCTCCGGGATTTACAATAACAACAGATGCGTGTAATACTTACTACAAGAAAGATAAAAAGATATGGGATGAACTTTTAGATGAAATAATGACTAATCTTTCAGAGTTAGAAAAAACTTTAGATAAAAAACTAGGGGATAATGAAAATCCACTTCTTCTTTCAGTAAGATCAGGTGCTGTTATATCTATGCCTGGAATGATGGATACTATACTTAACTTAGGACTTAATGATACAGCTGTACAAGCACTTTCTAAAAAGACTAATAATGAAAGATTTGCTTATGATAGTTATAGAAGATTTATTCAAATGTTTTCAGATGTTGTTATGGGAATTCAAAAATATAAGTTTGAAAGAGTATTAGATAACATAAAAGAAGATAAAGGATACCAATACGATACTGAACTTAATGTTGATGATTTAAAAAATATAGTTAAAGAATTTAAGAATATATACAAGAGCGAATTAAGACAAGAGTTTCCATCTGATCCTAAGGAACAATTAATATTAGCTGTAAAGGCTGTATTTGACTCATGGAACAATCCTAGAGCAGATATATATAGAAAGTTAAATGATATACCTCATAAGCTAGGAACTGCTGTAAATATACAGTCTATGGTATTTGGGAATATGGGTCAAACATCAGGTACAGGAGTTGCATTTACTAGAAATCCATCTACTGGTGAAAATGTATTGTTTGGAGAATATTTGGTAGATGCTCAAGGTGAAGATGTTGTTGCAGGTATTAGAACACCTCAACCGATAGCAAGCTTAAAAGATATTATGCCTGATATATATAATAAATTTGAAGTTATAACTAGAGCACTGGAAGATCACTATAAAGATATGCAAGATATAGAGTTTACTATAGAAAATGAAAATTTATATATTTTACAAACAAGAAATGGAAAACGTACAGCAAAGGCAGCTATAAATATAGCAGTTGATATGGTAAGTGAAAAACTAATAACTAAACAAGAAGCTATAATGAGAATTGATGCTAAACAATTAGATCAACTTTTACATCCTAACTTTGAAGATAAAGCATTAAAAGAAGCAACTCTTATATCAAAAGGACTTCCAGCATCACCTGGTGCAGCATCTGGAAAAGTATACTTTAATGCAAATGATGTTGTTACTGCAAATGAAAATGGAGAAAAAGTTATTCTTGTAAGACTTGAAACATCACCTGAAGATATAGAGGGAATGGTATCAAGTGAAGGTATACTTACTGCAAGAGGTGGAATGACATCTCATGCAGCTGTTGTTGCAAGAGGTATGGGTAAATGTTGTGTAGCAGGCTGTTCTGATATAAAAGTTAATGAAGAGAAAAAGGAACTTAGAGTTAAAGACCTTGTTATAAGAGAAGGAGAATATATATCTCTTGATGGATCAACTGGTAGTGTTTATATAGGAAATATACCTAAAAATGAAGTTGAGCTTGTAGGAAAATTTGAAGAGTTCATGGATTGGGTAGACGAAGTAAGAGTTCTTAAGGTAAGAACTAATGCTGACACTCCAAAGGATGCTAAGACTGCTGTTAAATTTGGGGCTGAGGGTATAGGCCTTTGTAGAACTGAGCATATGTTCTTTGAAGAAGATAGAATACCTGTTGTTAGAAAGATGATTTTATCTAAGACTGTTGATGAAAGAGAAGAGGCTTTAGAAAAACTACTTCCTATGCAAAGAAAAGATTTTTCAGAAATATTTGAAGCTATGGAAGGAAGAGATACTACTATAAGACTTTTAGATCCACCTCTACATGAGTTCTTACCTAAAAAAGAGGAAGATATAAAGAACTTAGCAGCTGATATGAATATATCTTATGAAGATATATTAAAGAGAATTGAGGATTTAGAAGAGTTTAATCCTATGCTTGGACACAGAGGATGCCGTCTTGCAGTAACTTATCCTGAAATATATATAATGCAAGCAAGAGCTATAATGGAAGGTGCTATCGAGGCTAAAAACAATGGATTTGATGTATCACCAGAGATTATGATACCTCTTATTGGAGATATAAATGAACTTAAATATATAAAGGAATTTGTTGTAAATGTAGTAGAAGAAGTTTTAAAAGAATCAAAAGTAGACATGAAGTATATGGTTGGAACTATGATAGAAGTTCCAAGAGCAGCACTTACTGCTGATGAAATAGCAAAAGAAGCTGAGTTCTTTAGTTTTGGAACTAATGATTTAACTCAAATGACATATGGATTCTCTAGAGATGATGCAAATAAATTTCTAGTAGAATATGAATCTAAAGAAATATTTGAAAAAGACCCATTCCAAGTATTAGACAAAAATGGTGTTGGAAAACTAGTTAAAATGGCATCAAAACTTGGAAGAGAAACAAGAGAAGACATAAAACTTGGTATATGTGGAGAACATGGAGGAGAACCTGCTTCTGTGGAATTCTGCCACAATATAGGACTTAACTATGTATCTTGTTCTCCATATAGAGTTCCGATTGCTAGACTTGCAGCAGCTCAAGCAGCATTAAAAGAAAAATCAGAATCAGCTATGGCTTAATAAACTAAAAGGTCTTAATATCTTAGATATTAAGACCTTTTTTAATAATGAATAGAAAGTTACTATAAAAAAATCTAATGATTAATTAATATTCTATATAAATTTTATATAGTTAAACAATATTTATATATGATATACTTTATTTTGATATATATAAATAAAACTCTTCTTAATAATAAGAAGGGTTTTATTTATATATATGATTAAATTTAGCGATACTACAAACTAAAGTTAAAGGGTGAATTGACTATGAAAAAAAGTAATATAGGAGTTAAACTACATCAATTATCCAGTTTTTCAAAATTTTTTACTGCATCAAGTGATTATAATAAAGATAATATGAGAGTTTTTATTCCAGGATGTAGCCTAACTGATTATAGTCCTGAAATAGTAATGAAAACATATAAATATTTAAGCGATAATCTAGGGAATACAGGTATTATTTTAAAATGTTGTGCTGCTCCTTCTAAAATATCAGGAAATAAAGACGGTTTTAAATCGTATTATTCACAATTACAAGAAGAAATAGAAAAAATGAAAGTAAAAGAGATAATAACAGCATGCCAAACCTGTTATAGGACTATAAAAGAAAATAGTCCAGACATTGAGGTTAAATCTATTTGGGAATCTATAAATGATATTGGAATACCAAGTGATGTTAAAAATAGATATAAAGATTTAGATATAGTATTTGCTTTGCATGATCCATGTCCTATAAGAAAAGAAAATATTATACATGAAAGTGTTAGAGATGTATTAAATGAAATGGGTATCAAGATAGAAGAATTTAATAATTGTAGAGAAAAAACTTCATGTTGTGGAGAAAAATTAAGCATACAAAATAAAGAACTAGCTTTAAAGCACATGAGAAAAAGAGCTTATGAAGCTGATTCTAATTATATATTGTCGTATTGTGAATCTTGTGTTAAATCTATGAAAACAGCAGGTAAAAATAGTATTCATGTACTAGATTTAGTATTTGATGATAATATGAATTCAAAGTTTAATCAAAAGGGAGTTAACTATTTGCAAAAATGGATAAATAGGCATAAGTGTAAAACATATATTGAACAATTAAAAAATATTAATAAAGGAGAATAACTTATGAAAAAAATAATATCTATCGCACTTTTAATATTAATTAGTTTAAGTGTATTATCTGGATGCTCAAATCAAGATAATAAGGAATCATTGAATTTACTTGAAATGAAATGGGAAGATATTTCTAAAGAGGCTGATGGTGAAACTGTTAATATATATATGTGGGCTGGAGATCAATCAGTAAATGAATATATGGATAATTGGGTTAAACCATTAGTAAAAGCAGAATTAAATATTAATTTAAATAGAGTGGCTATAAATGATCCAAAAGATATGATAAATAAGCTATTAACAGAAAAAGAAGTAGAAAAATCAAATGGAAGTATAGATATAATATGGATGAATGGAGAAAATTTCAAATTAGCAAATGAAAATAAACTACTTTGGGGACCTTTTGCTGATAAACTTCCAAATTATAATCAATATGTTGATAAAGAAACAGACGATATTAAGTATGATTTTGGAGAAGATACTGTGGGAATGGAAGTTCCTTTTGGAAAATCTCAATTTGTGTTTATATATGATTCTAATGTTATACAAAATCCACCAAAGGATATAAATGAACTTACTAATTGGATAAAACAAAATCCTGGAAAATTTACATATCCATCAGTACCAGATTTCACAGGAAGTGCATTCATACGTCAAACTTATATGGATTTATTCAAAAAAGATTATATAGAAGACAAAGATTTAAGAAGTATGTGGAATTATATGAATGAAATAAAACCATATTTATGGAGACAAGGAGAAACTTACCCTGAAAGTAGTGCTAAACTTGATATGTTATATTCAAATTCAGAAGTATTAATGAGTATGTCTTATAATCCGCTTCATGCATTTAATAAAATACAAAGTGGAGAATTTAAAGAATCAACAGATGTATTTGTGTTGAATGATGGAACACTGTCTAATACTCATTACTTGAGTATACCATTTAATGCTTCTAATAAAGCAGGAGCCATGGCAGTTATAGATTTTTTATTATCACCCAAATCTCAGATATATAAATTGAATCCTAGCAATTGGGGAGATGGACTTAGTATAGCGTATGATAAACTTTCAGACGAAGATAAATTAAAGATAGATGAGATTTATAAAGAAAATAAATTGGAATTTTTAAATGAAATTAGAAAACACAAAATTCCAGAAATGAAGGCTGAATACATAGATCAAATAGAAAAAGGCTGGGACGAAAATGTTTCAAAAAATTAGACCGTATTTATTAGTATTACCGGCATTAATAGTCACTATGGTATTATTTGTGTCTGGATTAATACAAGGACTTATACAGAGCTTAGGAATTACGTCTATTTGTAATATAGGTGATATTACTCTTGATTATTACCATGAATTGTTTAGATCTACAGAATTTTGTCTGTCATTTTGTATTACATTTAAAGTAGCTATAATATCGACAGTATTATCTGCATTGATAGGTACTTTTATAGTATATTTATTGTATATAATGAAAACTGGAGTATTTTATAAATTTGCATCCAAATTTAAACTCTTGATTCAAATACCTATGTTATTTCCGTATTTAGTTTATGCATACATTATATTACTTATATTTAATAGAAGTGGATGGATAAGTTCTATTCTTTTTAAATTAGGAATAATAAGTAGTGCTAATGAATTTCCGGTAATAGTAAATGATGAATTTGGTATAGGTATAATTGTTACTTATGTATTAAAAACCACTCCATTTATAGTTTTAATGCTATACCCTGTTATTTTAAAGGTCGAATCATCTTGGTTAGAATTGACATATATGCTAGGTGGAAGTAGGAATGAATTATTTAAGAAAGTTATACTTAAGATGTTAGTTAATCCTCTAAAAACATCTTGTTTTATAATATTTGCATACACTTTTGCTGAATTTGAAATACCTTTCTTATTAGGGGTTACTTATCCTAAAATGATTTCTGTTTATTCATATCAAATGTATATGAATTCAGATTTGATTGAAAGACCAAAAGCTTTTGCTATAAATGTAGTTGTAGTATTAGTTATAATTGGGGTTGGGTATATTTTAAATCACTTAAGTATGCGAAAATGGAGGAAGATAAAGTGATGAAGGTTAAACACGGGGATAAGATATCGTTAATAGTACTGTCATTAATAATATTAATTTCTTTAATTCAAGTTGTTTTTATTTTTTTTATGAGCTTTTCTAATGGATGGGTTTGGCCTGATATAATTCCTAGAAACCTCAACGTTGAAGGATGGAAGTATGTTTTATTAAATAGTAATTCGTTAGATGCTATATTTATGAGTTTAAAAATAGCTTTGATTGTAGTGATTATAAATTTAGTAGTAGGAATTCCAGCAGCGGATGCAATAGCTAGATATAATTGTAAGTACAAAAATATAATAGAGTTTTTATTGATTATGCCTATTGTAATACCTCCTATAATATCTGCAATGGGAATACATAAAACTTTTATAAGAATGAATTTAACAGAAAGTATATGGGGAGTAGTTTTTGTACATATAGTACCTACATTACCGTATATGATAAGGGCTATTAAAATTAGTTTTGAGAATTTTGGATTTGAGTGGGAGCAGCAATGTCAAATGCTTGGAGCTAGTAAATTAAACACTTTTATTAATGTGAAAATGTATTTTTTACTTCCTGGGATTATAGCTGGTTCTATCTTAACGGTATTAATATCTTTTAGTCAATATATAACGACTATTTTAATAGGAGGAGGACAAATACAGACTCTTTCAACTAATATGGTTCCGTATATTAATTCTGGAGAAAAAACTATAGGATGTGTATACGCCATAATATTTGCATTTATATGCTTATCTACACTTGGTATTATGGAATACTATCTAAAAAGATATTATGATTCACTGTGATACCAGACATGAGAGGAAGATTTGATTATGACGAAATTATATTTGAAAGATATAAAAAAAACTTATAGTAAATATGAAAAAACGTCAAATTTTGATTTAAATATAGATGAACTTAAAATTGAAGATAGAGATTTTTTTGGAATAGTTGGAGGATCTGGATGTGGTAAAACAAGTCTTTTAAAGATAATAGCAGGACTTATCGATATTGAACATGGAGAAATTTATATGAATCAAAATATAGTTAATGAAATTTTACCTCAAAGAAGGAATATAGGTATGATATTTCAAGAAAATTTACTTTTTCCTCATATGAATGTTTATGAAAATATAAGCTTTGGACTTAAGATTAAAAAAGTTGGGAAAAAAGAAATTTCTAAATTAATATATGATGTACTTCAATCCGTAGGGCTTAAAGGGTTTGAAAAAAGATACCCAAATGAATTAAGCGGGGGACAAAAGCAAAGAGTTTCTTTAGCTAGAGCGTTGGTATTAAAGCCTGAATTGTTACTTATGGATGAGCCTTTTAGTGCTCTAGACCCTGAATTAAGAAAAGAAATGAGGAATCTTATATTAAAAATTCATAAAGAATATAATATGACTATAGTGTTTGTAACTCATGATATAGAAGAAGCATTTAATTTATTCGACAATATGATTATAATGAAAGAAGGTAGGATAGTACAAAAGGGGTCTCCTATGCAAATATATGAAAATCCTATTAGTACTCATGTTGCTAGATTTATGGGAATTAATAATATTTTGTATGGAAATATTAAAAATAAAATATTTATAACGAACGATTTGAAGATAAATTTGAATAGATATAATAAAGATAATGTAAGTGGGAATCTTCTTTTAAAACCTGAATGTTTAAAAGTGTTAAAAATTAGTAATTGTTATGATATGGTAAATGTATTTGAAGGTACAATAAGAGAATTCTCATTTAGACAAGGTTTTATTGTTTTTAAAATAGATATTAATTTTATGGAACTTGAAACAATACAAGTCTATGACTCCAATGTAGAATTTAAATTTGATGAAAGAGTTTTTGTACAATATGATGAAAAAGGACTTTTATTTATAGCAGATGAGGAGGAAATACAATGTTAGATACTCATGCAAGAAAATATGTTAATCCTATGATAGATAAAGCCTCGAAAGGGTTTTTAAATTTGAAAATGACACCTAATCAAGTCACTGTATTAGCATTTATAATTGGAATAATAGCATCTATTGGAGTGTATTTTAATCATAATATAGTTGCATGCTTATTACTTTGGATATCGGGTTTTTTAGATGCTGTTGATGGAGCTATGGCAAGAACTAGCGATAATTCAACTCTTTGGGGGACATTACTTGACATTACTTTCGATAGAATTGTAGAAATATTTATTATAATAAGTTTGGCACTTAAATTTAACCAATTAATATTTAACTATTTGATACTTACTTGTTGCATAATTTTTTCTATGACTATATTTTTAACTGTGGGGGCTTTAAGTGAAAAAAATGGCATAAAGTCATTTTACTATCAAGCTGGAATAGCTGAAAGAACGGAAGGATTCATATTCTTTACGTGCATGATATTAAGTCCAAATAATACAGGTTTAATAACTAATATATTTTCTATATTGATATTTATAACTGCAATTCAGCGTATGATTGAAGCAAAAGAAATATTTACAAAAAAATAAAAGCTCAATATTGAGCTTTTATTTTTTTATAGATAGATTAGAAAAATCGAGTTTTTTAAATAGATGAATAAATATTTTACAAGTATACTCTGCATCAATATCGGCTCTATGCATATTGGTATCTTCTATTTCTATATCACACAAAGCTAGAGCGTTTGAAAGGCTAGCTGTTTTACCTTTTTCTAATTTTTTGATTTTAGAAAATTGTTTTTGTATATCCAAAAACTCATCAATCCAACCTAATTTTATATTATGAAGTTTACAATTTGTTTTTATATGGTAATAATCATCATATCCCCAAGAACATAATAAATAATCCTTGTCTAGCCACTCCTTGAAATTTTTTATTATTGATTTGAAAGATTCAGCACCATCTATATCAATTTGCTTTATATTAGTTTTTTTCTTTATTAATGAAAATAATTTGGAAAAATACTTTGGTTTTATAAAGGCTTGAAACCTGTCTATTATTTCTAAATCATTATTTAGCTTAACAGCTCCTATTTCTATTATTTCGTTTGGTATCTTATGCTTAAAAGGTTTACTATTTAATTCAAGGTCAAAAATTATATAATTCAAAAAAATCACTCCTATTATAATTGCTACGGATAAAGCTTTAGAATTTTTAGCTTTTATATAAAATCGTGCAGATTTTACTTTTATATTCTATCAATAATTCCCAAAAAAGAATAGTATATATAAAGAGTTTTTAATCAAATAGCTCTTTTATTATTTATACGAGGTGAGATAAAGATGCTAAAATGTCCTAAGTGCAATAAACAAATTTCAGATATACCAGGAAGTAGATGTCCTAGGTGTAAAAGAAAAATAACATCAAAGGATGTAGGACATATAGTTTGTCCTGAACCAGGATGTAACGCTATATTACCTAAAAGTAGTATTTATTGTCCAAAATGTGGAGCTAAAATAAGAAGTGAGGGTATTGAAGAGAAAGTTAATAAGGTAGTGAGAAAAATTGAGAAAATATTAGATTCATTATAATAAAAAAATAAACGAGGATATCCTCGTTTGTTTTTTGGTTTCTAAAAACTACAATATTGGTGATAGTAGTCTTGAAATGGATTCTTTGAATTTTATTATTAAATGCCTGTTATTATACATTTCTTGAGTAACCTCCGTACAATCATTCATATCCTTTTCGAATATTGATTTAAACTCATTTGAAATTACACTATCATATATAAAGGCATTGACTTCAAAGTTTAGTTTAAAACTCCTAACATCCATATTGGCAGTTCCAACAGATGCTATTTTACCATCTACAACTATTGTTTTTGCATGTATAAATCCTTTATCGTATATATAACACTTAGCACCTGCTTTGAGTAATTCGCTAGCATATGAAGATGAAGCCCAATATACAAACATATGATCTGGTTTGTTTGGAATCATTACTTTAACATCTACGCCTGATAAAGAAGCAAGTTTTAAAGCATGAAGTATACTTTCATCTGGAACAAAATAAGGTGTTTGTATATATATATTTTCCTTGGCAGAGTTAATCATTTTAATATAACCGTATTTAATTTGTTCCCATTCAGAGTCGGGTCCACTTGATATTATCTGGACACCGCTGTTTCCGTTTGAAGTTATTTTAGGAAAATACTTGGGCTTTATTTCTAATTTTTTATTGTGAGCACTTCTCCAGTCAAGTAAAAATCTAGTTTGTAACATATGGACAGCATCGCCTTTTATTTTAATATGAGTATCTCTCCAATAGCCCATTTTTTTATTTAGACTCAAATATTCATCGCCTATATTAAAACCACCTATAAAGCCCTCTACACCGTCTATTACAGCTATCTTTCTATGGTTCCTATAGTTTATTTTAAGATTTAAAAAAGGAATTACTATAGGGAAAAAAGCGATAGTTTGTCCTCCGGCCGCTTTAAGATCTTTAAAAAAACTTCTAGGAAGAGAATGACTTCCTATAGCATCGTATAAAAATCGTATTTCTACCCCTTCTTTTGCTTTTTTTGTAAGTTCATTTACTATTTTTCTTCCTAACGAATCGTTTTTTATTATAAAGTAAACCATGTGAATATGGTCTTTAGCGTTTTGAATGCTCTTGATTAACGCTTCAAATTTATCGTTTCCGTCTGTGAATATTTCAATATTATTATTTTGTGTAAAAATAGATTCGCTATGAGTTAAATGCATATAGACCATATCTTTGTAATTTTCAATAGATGGATCATTGAATTTTAAAGAGTTGTTTTGCAGTTGTAGTTTTTGGTTTTCTAAAAAAGTATTTATGCTATTAGCTTCTTCTGGCTTTATTTCAAATATTTTTTTTCTACTTAAATTTCTTCCAAATAATAAATAAACGATAAAACCGATATTAGGTATTAAAAGTAAAAGCATAAGCCAAGCTAGAGTAGCACTTGGTTTTTTTCTTTCTAAAAATATTATTGCAATTGCAAATAAGATATTCAATATTAATACTACAGATAATGTATTTGAAATCATAAAAAACCTCCTTATTAATAATGTATATAGTTTATTCAAAAATCTATAAAAATTCAATATTAATATTAAATCTATAAAATTTTTATATTTATGATTTTATAGGAAATTATATTCCTCTTTAAATTGTTGATAAATATAAATTTCGATAGGAGTTTCAAAAAAGTTTACATTTAAGATTCTTTATAGAAGAACTTTTTTCTTTTTTACGCTTAAGGAAATTATATGATTTTTAAATTGTGGATAATATTGATAAAACACCTGCACCTACAACTATTTTTGAGCAACGGAGCCTGTAAGGATCGTTGGCGATATGAGTCACCGCGTTAGCGAGTAGACGAATTTTTTATATTAATTAATTCAGAAATAAGTTAATGTGTATATTATTAACTATTTATGTAAAAAATTATAGAGACTATATAAAATAGGAGGAATTTGATATGAAAAGTAAGATATTAATTTTTTGTGTTGTTGTTTTATCTATATTTATAATATCAGTAAATAAAAGTAAAACAATACAAACATCTAAGGCAATTTTAAGGCAGGATGATAAGATTAAAGTTTACACTACAATTTATCCCATGTATGAATTTGCAAAAAATATAGGTAAAGATAAAATTGATTTAAAAATGATAATTCCCAACTCAATAAAACCAAATCAATTTAAGCCAACTCAAGCAATTATAGAAGATTTAAACAAAAGTGATGTATTAATATATAATGGATCAGAACCATGGATTGATAATATTATAAATTCTATTTCAAATGATAAAGTAATAATAGTAAAAGCATGTGAAGGTATAAAAACTATAAATGATGAACAAAAGAATTTTAATACATGGTTAAATCCTTTAAATGTAATAGGAGAGTCAAATAATATAAAAAATGCTTTTATAAAAGCTGATAATAAAAACAAAAAGATTTATGAAAAAAATTATTATTTATTTAAGCAAGAATTAATAAAATTAGATAAGCTATATTCTAATGAAATAAATAGCTTAAATAAAAAAGATATATTAGTTTCAAGTAATGCTTTTTCTTATATTGCAAATAGATACGATCTAAATCAAATAGATATTTCAAATATTTCTAAAGTGGATGATTTATATGAATTTATAAATGATAATAAAATAAAATACATATTTTCAGAAAATAAAATAGATGAAAATTTAAGAAAAATATCGAAAAAATTACAAGTGAACATATTGCAGTTGGATTCTATTGAGTACTTAAATAATGATATAAAGTCTGACTATATAGAAATTATGAGAGATAACTTAAAAAAAATAAAGAGAGGTTTGAAATATTAATTTATCCAAAAGTTAAAAGATCTAAAAATCCATCTAACCTAAGTTTCACTTTATGATTTGTAAAAAAATAATTATTAGTAATATTAGAATATATAGATTATATTTTAAAAATTAAATACATATAATTCTTTGAGTAGATTTTAGGGGGTATAAATGTGTTTATTATAATAAATAAAAGAAAATCTGTTGTTGGAATTATATGCATGTTGGTTTTGGCTATATCTTTATATTCATTAGAAATTAAATCAAAGGTTATAACAGCTTTTACTGATCAAGAATGTATGCAAATATTAGAAGAAATATTTGAAACAAGAAATAAAGCACTTTTGGATGAAGATGAGAGTAAATTAAACAATTTGTATGATAAAAATACTAAATATGGAGTATGGGCATATGAACATGAGATGAAAAAAATGAAGTACTTACATATTTGGTCAAACAAACAGGGAATTACATTTAAAGATATAAAGACTAAAGTAAAGATAAATAGAATAAGATCTAAGGAAGGAGGATATTCTATAAATTTTACGGCATCAACTGAGTATAAATATCAGTATAATAATTCTAAAAATGAAACTAATATATGCAGAATAGGAACATATCACTCCTTAGATACTATCAAGAATGAAGAGGGATGGTGTATAACTAAAGAGTGGTATACAGATCCTTTTGCAGATTCTCTTAATTTAGAAAATATAAAGTTTGATGATATAAAAAAACATATTATAGAGCAAGAAAAAAGAGATAACTATAATATTAATGAGAGAAGAAAAAAAGCCTTAGAGTATGCAGACATGTTCTGTGGTGCAGCAGCAGATGAGGAACATGAATATAAGTACAACAGTAAGTATAGAAACTATAATCCCTTAGGAGGAGATTGTGCTAATTTCGCATCTCAAATGTTATATGAGGGAGGAGGCTTTAGAAAAACGAGAGAATGGAATTATGATTCAAGTGGAGCTACTAAGGCTTGGGTAAATGCACATGCATTTAAAAATTATATGATATATAGCGGAAGAGCTTCTTTGATAGCATATGGAGATTATGACAAGGTTTATAAGGCATCTTATAAGCTTGAACCTGGTGATTTTGTAGCTTATGAAAAAAAAGGAAAGGTAACTCATATTTCAGTTGTAACAGGCTATGATTCTAAGGGATATTCTCTTGTAAATTGCCATAATACTGATAGATATAGAGTACCGTGGGATCTTGGCTGGAGTAATAAAAAAATCAAGTTTTGGCTTGTTAGGGTACATTATTGATAAGTTTTGATTTATGTATTGACAATAAGGTTTAAATGTAGTATTTTTAATTATAATGTAACAAATAATATATTTGTTTCAAATTCGTTTTATTTAGGAGGATATTATAAATGAAAAAGGGAACTGTTAAGTGGTTTAATGCAGAAAAAGGTTATGGATTCTTATCTATAGAAGGTGGAGAAGATGTATTCGTACATTTTTCAGCTATAGAAGGAGATGGATATAAGTCATTAGAAGAAGGACAACAAGTTGAGTTTGAAGTAGTTGATGGAGCTAGAGGCCCTCAAGCTGCTAATGTTATTAAATTATAATATTTAATTTGTATATGATCTGTATATATTAATTATATTAAAAAGTCGCTTTTTTAAAGGCGACTTTTATTATTCATAAGGAAATTATAATAAAGCGATTTTTTAGTTTATATCATTTTTGGTATTTACTTTGTTATCTATAAACAAAAACAGAGCAAAGAGATTTAAAAGTCCTATAAGTGCTGCAAAAAATAATTTTTTGAAATTATCTATATGTGAAAATTGATATGATGATATTAAGCTTAAAACAATTCCAAATGAGCTAATCAATATACCTACAAATCTTATTATATTATTCAAAATTAATCCCCCCGAATAATTTAAATTTTTATTTAATAATGAGAAATAATATATTTATAAGTATAACATGATACAGGTTGATTTTATTATGGAAATTTATACATTAGGTTAAACTTGACATCTTTTTTAATCTCAAGTAACATACTATTTAGATAAACTAAAATTTGAAAATAGGGGAGAAAACATATGAATATAGCTTTTTTTCTTACACCTAAAATAGAGGTAGCTTATTTAACACCGGAATCAACAATGCGTCAAGCTTTAGAGAAAATGGAGTATCACAGATATACAGCTATTCCTATAGTTGATGACGGAAGATATGTAGGAACAATTACTGAAGGAGATTTACTTTGGAAGTTAAAGAATACACCTGATTTAAACTTTAAAAATACTAGTAAAATCTTATTAAAAGATATATCTAGAAAAATGGATAATAAGCCTGTTTATATTGATTCAAATATAGAAGATTTAATTTCTCTAAGTATAAATCAAAATTTTGTGCCTGTTGTTGATGATCAAAATATTTTTATAGGGATAATAAAGAGAAGTGAGATAATAGATTATTGTTATAAATCTTTGTTTAATAAAAAAATTTAAAAATATATTGACACTTCAAAATTATATGTGTATAATATATATTAAGTTAAAAAAACAAACAAAATGACATGAAATCCAGTGAAGTGGAGAGTAGGTATAATGATTGTTAAAGCGAGCTAGAGTTGGTGTGAGTCTAGTAACATAGTTGTATTGAAGAGAGCCATGGAGGAGATTTTCTGAAATAGTAGTAGGAAAATACGGTACCTATCGTTAAAGGTTAATGAGTGGATACGATTTTTATTGTATCAACAAGAGTGGTAACACGGGCATATACCTCGTCTCTTATTTTTAAGAGACGAGTTTTTTATATACTAAAATAAAATATTTAAATCCAGTGAAGTGGAGAGTAGGTATAATGATTGTTAAAGCGAGCTAGAGTTGGTGTGAGTCTGGTAACATAGTTGTATTGAAGAGAGCCATGGAGGAGATTTTTTGAAATAGTAGTAGGAAAATACGGTACCTATCGTTAAAGGTTAATGAGTGGATACGATTTTTATTGTATCAACAAGAGTGGTAACACGGGCATATACCTCGTCTCTTATTTTTATAAGAGGCGAGGTTTTTTATATAAATTTATTATGTAGGAGGTGTTTAAAAGGAAATAATTGATGGTTGCACTTTAATGATTTAAACTGATAAAGTTGATTTTAATAAAAATATGAGAGGGGAATTTAAAATGTTTAAAAAAAGTGTTAATAAAATGATTGTTGTAGTTATGGTTTTATGTTTAGGAATGGTTTTCTCAGGATGTGGTAAAAGTGAAGTTTCACAATATGAAAAAATAAAAGAATCAGGAAAAATAGTACTTGGAACTAGTGCGGACTATCCACCGTATGAATTCCACAAAGAAGTGGACGGAAAAGATCAAATAGTTGGATTTGATATTGAAATTGCTAAAGCAATAGCAGAGGATATGGGCGTTGAACTTGAAATTAAGGATATGGATTTTGGGGGATTATTAGCAGCTTTAAATACAGGAACTGTTGATTTTGTAGTAGCAGGTATGACACCTACTGATGAGAGAAAAGAAAAAGTAGATTTTAGTGAGATATATTATAATGCAACTCAGGCTGTAGTTGTTAAGACAGAAAATAAGGACAAGATAAAGTCTATGGATGACTTAAAGGGAAAAACAATAGGAGTTCAAATGGCATCTGTTCAAGAAGAGATAGCTAAAGATCAAGTAAAAGATGCTCAAATTAAATCTCTTTCAAAAGTACCAGATCTTATGATGGAGCTTAAAAATGATAAAGTAGATGCTTTAATAGTTGAACTTCCTGTTGCAAAGGCTTATATAGATAAAAATACTGATCTTTCACTTTCAGGTATAACAGTTAAGGATGAAACAGGTGGATCTGCCATAGCTATTAAAAAAGGAAGTCAAGAACTTACAGATCAAATAAATAAGACATTAGATAAATTAGTTAAAGAAAATAAAATAGAAGAATTTGTAGTTGAAGCGACAGATATGATTGAGTAGGAGTTGAGTATAGTGGATTTTTCTTTCTTAAGTAAATATTATATGTTCTTTTTAATTGGGACTAAAAACACAGTTTTACTTTCAATATGTTCGGTATTTATAGGTGTAATATTAGGTCTTTTCGTATCTCTAATGAAATTATCTAAAAATAAGGTGTTAAATATAATATCTAGTGTATATATAGAGATTTTAAGGGGAACTCCTATCTTGGTTCAATTATTCATAGTTTATTATGGGCTTCCTACTTTAGGTATAGATATGCCTCCTTTTGTAGCTGGTATAATAGCTTTATCAATTAATAGTTCAGCTTATGTAGCAGAAATAGTAAGAGCTGGAATACAGGCTGTTGATAAAGGACAAATGGAGGCTGCAAGATCTTTAGGAATGAGTAATAGAATGGCGATGAGATACATTATAATACCTCAGGGGCTTAAAAATATATTACCTGCTTTAGGTAATGAATTTATAGTTTTAATAAAAGAATCTTCAATAGTCATGGTTGTTGGTATACCAGAGGTCATGTATAATACAAATATTGTAAGAGGAAATACATTCCAACCGTTTGAACCATTAATAGTTGCTGCTATTATATATTTTATATTAACATTTACACTTTCTAAATTTATGAACAAGATTGAAAGGGGGATGGCTGTAAGTGATTAAGATTAAGAATTTAAATAAAAAATTTGGAAAAAATCATGTTCTAAGAGGAATTGATGAGCATATAGAAAAAGGCGAAGTAGTTGTTGTTATAGGCCCTAGTGGTTCTGGAAAAAGTACATTTTTAAGATGTCTTAATCTACTTGAGCATCCTACCAGTGGAGATATAATATTTGAAGGGAAATCTATAACTTGCAATACTAATAATATAGACAAACAAAGAGAAAAAATGGGAATGGTTTTTCAACAATTTAATTTATTTCCACATATGAGTGTGTTAGACAATATTACGCTTGCACCTAAGAAGCTTAAGAGTATGAGTGATGAGGAAAGCGAAAAAATAGCTATTCAGTTATTAAAAACTGTAGGACTTGAGGATAAAGCAACTAATTATCCTAAACAGTTATCAGGAGGACAAAAGCAAAGAATAGCCATAGCAAGAGCGCTTGCTATGTCACCTGATGTAATGTTATTTGATGAGCCAACATCTGCACTTGATCCTGAAATGGTAGGGGAAGTTTTAGATGTTATGAAAAACCTTGCATCAAAGGGGATGACCATGGTTGTAGTAACTCATGAAATGGGATTTGCAAAAGAAGTAGGGGATAGAGTTATTTTTATGGATGGAGGAAAAATAATAGAACAAGGAACTCCTAAAGAATTATTTGAAAATCCTCAAAATGAAAGAACTAAGGATTTTTTAAGTAAAGTATTATAGTGGATTATATAATACTTAATCTAAAAATAATTCTTAAAATAACGCTTATTAGAATATATATTCTAATAAGCGTTATTTTTTATAACCAATATTAAATTATATGACTTTCAATTTGTAGATAACATTGATAAGTGAATTAAAGTTGCAACTATTTTGAGCAATGAAGCCGAGCGTTGGCGATATGAGTCAGTGCGTAGCTACTAGACGAATTTTTTATAAAAAATAGGAAATTATAAACTTATATATGTTAATAAAAAAACTTAATCTGTGTTGACTTTTGATATGTTTTTTTATATACTTTGACTATCAAAAGGTTTGAATGTCAAAATAAAAATGAGAGGAAGATGAATTTATGAAATTGCCGTCTTTAAATATAGGAGATTTAATAGCTAAAGTTCCAATTATTCAAGGAGGAATGGGTGTTGGTGTATCGGGAGCAAGACTTGCTGCAGCTGTTGCTAATGAAGGTGGAATTGGAGTTATATCAGGAGTACAAATAGGTTATAAGGAAGATGATTTTAGAGTTGATAATAAAATAGCAAATATAAGGGCTTTAAAAAGAGAAATAAAAAGAGCAAAAGAGTTAAGTCCTAATGGAATAATAGGAGTCAACTTTTTAGTTGCAATGGAAAATTATAAGGAAATGGTAAAAGCTGCAGTTGAGGAAAAGGTAAACTTGATAATATCAGGAGCAGGCCTTCCTAAGTCGCTACCAGATCTTATAAAGGGATCTAAGACTAAAATTGCTCCAATAGTATCATCTGCAAAAGCTGCTACATTAATATCAAAGCTTTGGGATAGAAAATACAATTATGTCCCAGATGTAGTTATAGTAGAAGGTCCTAAAGCTGGAGGTCATCTAGGATTTTCTATAAGTGAATTAGGATCAATTGAGAACATAGATTTGATTAAAATAGTAAATGAAGTTAAAGAAAGTTTAAAGCCTTTTAAAGAAAAATATCAAAAGGATATACCTGTGGTTGTAGCTGGAGGAATATTTGATGGCGATGATATAGCAAAATATATCAAAGCTGGTGCTGATGGGGTTCAAATGGGAACTAGATTTGTAGCCACTGATGAATGTGACGCACACATAAATTTTAAAGAAGCTTATATAAACTCTAAAAAAGATAATATTGAACTTATAAAAAGTCCTGTAGGTATGCCTGGAAGAGCTATTAGCAATGATTTTGTTAAAAAAACTAGAACTGGAAATATTCCAGTTAAGAAATGTTATAACTGTATAGCTGGATGTAATCCAAAAGATATTCCATATTGTATAACAGAGGCACTGGTTAGAGCTGTTAATGGAGATGTAGAAAATGGACTTATATTTAGTGGAAGTAATGCATATAAATTAGATAAAATAATTCCTGTACGTGATTTAATGAAGGAACTTGTAAAAGAAGCTAGCACAAAACTTAAAACTATATAAATATAAAGTGGTGACAAATATGAATGAAAATGTTCAAACATTAAATAAATTAATAACAAGCATTTTTTATGATTTAACAAATATAGAAAAAAAAATATTTGCTCAAAGCCAGTTTAATGATGTTTCAGTAAATGAAATTAGAACTATTCAAGCAATAGGAGTAAAAGAACCTAGGAAAATGAGCGAGGTTGCCATGACTTTAAAAATTACGGTTGGAACCTTGACCATATCAATTAATAGACTTGTGAAAAAAGGTTATGTGAAAAGAGTTAAGAGCGAAGAAGATCGACGTATAGTAATAGTTGATTTAACTGAAAAAGGAAAACTTGTTTATCAAACTCATGAAAAATTTCATTGTGAAATTATAGAAAATATAGTTTCTACATTGAACAAAAATGAACAGAAAATGCTTATACAATCGTTAGAAAATGTATGTGACTTTTTCAAATCTAAATATTATTAGAGGCTTATGCAAATTGCATAAGCTCTTTTTTTGCAAATTCATAGAGTTGGCAACATGAACTATGTTATAGTATAAAGTTAATTTGATTATGATTGTAAGAAAATTATGATTGTAAGAAAATTATATTTATTATAAATATAATTAAATTTTATATAACGTTTAAAATAAATACGATTTTTAAGAAATATAAAGATAAATAGGATATATCTAATAATTTAAGCTTACAAGGCAACATATGGTGATATATGAAGTTTTTTAGTTTGTATCTTTTGATATATAATTGGTGAGTTGGAATAATGAAATATCATAAAGGAGGTTATTAAATTGGAAAATAGCACAGTTGTGACTGTTAATGAAATACTGAGATTAACTATTATAGTATTGATTGTAGGAATGATTTTTTCAAAAATAAGTAAATTGATTAAAGTACCAGATGTAGTATTATTTTTAATAGCAGGTATTATAATAGGGCCGTCTGTTTTAAATATAGCTAGCATAGAGGCTTATCCTGTTGCGAATCAACTCATATTAACGTTTGGATCAGCATATATACTATATGATGGAGGCCGAGAGGTCAAACTTAAGGTTTTAAACGATGTGAAAATAACAGTAGGATTATTAGCAAGTTTAGGTGTATTAATTTCTGCTTTTTCAATTGGATTTATATCGATGAAAATATTTAACATTTCTTTTATATCTGCTTTATTGATAGGTTCAGTAATAGCATCTACAGACCCTGCAACATTAGTACCAGTGTTTAAGTCTATAGATATAAAAGATAGGTTGAAACAAACTGTAATAAGTGAATCTGCATTTAATGATGCTGTTGGAGCAATACTAGTCTTTTCAATACTTACAATAATAGATTCAGGAAAAATTTCATTAAGTAATAATATCGAAGAATTATTGATAATGATTGCTGGAGGATTGGTTGCTGGAGTAGTTATTGGAATTTTAGCATCTATGTCTATATCAGAAGGTAAGTACGGATTTTTTTATGAATTTGCACCATTAGTTTCTATAGTTGCAGTTATTGCTTCTTACATGTTGGCTGAAACGATAGGTGGAAGTGGATATATGGCTACTTTCATAACAGGACTTTTATGTGGAAATAAAAAAACATTCAAATTATGGGTTCCTGAAAAACATTATCAAATACAGACTCATGTAAGAGAAACGATTGCAGTTATAATGAGAATATCTATATTTGTTTTACTTGGTACTCACGTTGATTTCATATCTTTAGGTATGTATTGGAAACAATCACTTATAGTAATCGCTATATTAGTGTTAGTTGTAAGACCGCTATCTGTAATAGTATGTGTGATTTTTGATAGAAAAACAAAGTGGAGTATGAATGAAATATTATTTATGATGTGGGTAAGGGAAACGGGAGTAATACCAGCAGCTTTATCTGGAATGATAATGAGTATGAATGTAGATAATAAAGGTATTTTATCATCAGTAGTATTTATGGCAATATTGATAACTCTAGGAATTCAAGCAAGTACAACAAAATGGGTAGCAAAAAAATTAAATGTATTAGAATAGATTGAAAAAATCCTCTTAAATTTAAGAGGATTTTTTAATTTTACTCGTTTATAGTAACACTATACTTAGATTTTAATTCTTCTACTTTTTCAAAGTATGTAACTTGTTGTTGTTTGTAAATTAATTGGCTATATATATTGTCTTTAACTTCATCAAAAGATTTTGTGTCTGCATCTTTCTTATCAGTTAATTTGATTAGATGATATCCAAATTGAGTTTTAACTGGTTGGCTAATTTCACCTTTTGCCATATTAAAAGCTACGTTTTCAAATTCAGGAACCATTTGACCTTTTGAGAAAAATCCTAAATCTCCGCCTCTTTCATTTGAAGGGCATTTAGAGTATTTCTTAGCTGCATCTTCAAATGATAAACCACTGTTTATCTCAGCTGATATTTCTTTAGCTTGAGATTCATCTTCTACAAGTATGTGGCTAGCTTGAACACCTTCAGCAGATTTGAATTGTTCTTTGTTGTTTTCGTAGAATTCTTTAGCTTCTTTTTCTTCAACCTTTACACTGCTTAATAATTTGCCAATAGAGTACTGCTTTAAGAAGTTTTCTTTTATTCTTTTCATTTCACTTTTAAATTCTTCTTCTTCATCAGCACCATTTTCTATAGCATTTAAATAAAATAATTCTTGGTTAATTAAGTCTTCTAAAAGTTTTTTTCTTCCTTCTTCTGACTGGAACTGCATAGCTCTTTGAGGACCTAGGCTGTTAAGTGCAGAATCAACATCAGCTGCAGTAATTTCTTTTGTGCCAACTACGGCTAAAATATCTTTTTTTTCCATAATTAAACTCTCCTTTAAAATAATATTCTTTCACATAATAACAAAAAAAACAAATTATGTCCAATTTAATTTAAAATATAAATTTTAGAAAAATATTGCAAAAAAATGTAAAAGTGTGATACAATTATAACGAAAAATTTAATTGGAAGATTAATGTAATAATTTTTCAAAAAAATCATATAATGAATCAAGTATATTTTTTTTGGTTATGAAACAACTTAAATAAAACACATAAGTTGCTTCGTGTAACGTAAGGATTTGAAGGGGGGAACTTTAAATGAGTAGCAAATCGAAGGATTTTAATAGAGTATTATCTAAAAAAGATGTTTTAGCATTAGCTTTTGGAGCTATGATAGGATGGGGATGGATTGTACTTGCGGGAGAATGGATAAAAAAAGCTGGGTCATTAGGTGCTGCTATTGCGTTTATACTTGGTGGTATTATGGTATTGTTTGTAGGATTAACTTACGCAGAATTGACATCAGCAATGCCTGAGTGTGGAGGAGAACATGTATTTAGCCACAGAGCATTAGGTGAAAATATGTCATTTATATGTACATGGTCTATTATATTAGGATACATATCTGTTGTAGCATTTGAGGCAGTTGCACTTCCTACTGTGGTAGAATATTTATTTCCTAATTATGTTAAGGGATACATGTATACTGTAATGGGCTATGATGTAAATTTCACCTGGGTATTAGTAGGTGTTGTAAGCTCAATTCTTATAACTGCTATAAACTATATTGGTGTAAAGCCGGCAGCTTTTTTACAAGGGGTTTTAACATTTATAGTGGTTGCTATAGGAATCTTGTTTTTCTTAGGATCTTTAGTTAATGGAGATCCTGTGAATGCAAAACCTTTAATAGTTAATGGACCTAAAGGTATATTGTCTGTTCTTATAATGACACCGTTCATGTTTGTTGGTTTTGATGTTATACCTCAATCGGCGGCAGAAATTAATTTGCCTTTTAAAAAAATTGGAAGAATACTTCTAATGTCAGTAGTTATGGCTATATTTTGGTATGTGATGATTATTTATGCTGTATCTTTATCTCTTAACCAAACTGAATTGAATGCATCTACTATGGTCACAGCAGATTCTATGAAAGCTGTATACTATAATAGTACTTTGGCTGGAAAGCTTATGGTAATAGCTGGTATTGGTGGTATATTGACTAGTTGGAATTCATTTTATGTAGGGGGAAGTAGAGCTATTTATGCTATGGCAGATTCAAAAATGCTTCCTAAGTTTTTAGCTCGTGTACATCCAAAGTATAAAACACCGACTAATGCTGTTTTATTAGTAGGAATGTTCTCTTGTATAGCGCCTTTCTTTGGAAGACAAATGCTTAGCTGGCTTGTTAATGCTGGTGGAATTACAATAGTTATGGCATACTTAATTGTAACAATATCATTTTTAGTTTTAAGATATAAAGAGCCAAATATGATAAGACCATACAAGATTAAGTGTGGTAAGCTAGTAGGAAGCATAGCTGTTTTATTAAGTTTAGGAATGTTGAGTTTATACTTACCAGGTGCTCCAGCTGCTCTTAACTGGCCTTATGAGTGGGGAATTATAATAGGATGGTCTCTGATGGGTGCAATATTCTTTGCATGGGCTAAGTTATCTTATGCAGCTAATAAAGAAGAAAAAGAAAAGTTGTTAAAAGTCAAATAGAACATAGTAAATTTATAAAGTTCCAATTAAATATTGGAGCTTTTTTTGGTGCTTGAAAAATCACATTTATAAATTAACTAAATATAATGTATCAAGAAAATTTCAATAAATAATGACTTAAAAAAATATTAAAATTTATTAAGGAAAGGAGTATTTTATGAAGATTGCATTTATTTGTACAGAAATGCTTCCTGTTCCTCCTGTTTTAGGAGGAGCTATTCAAATATATATACAAGGTGTATTGCCTATTTTATCTAAATATCATGAAATAACAGTTTTTAGTGTAGCAAATGATAAACTACCTTCTAGGGAGATGAAGGACAATGTAACTTATATTAGAGTACAAAGAGAAAATGCTGATGATTATATAAATAATGTTAAAAATGAAATTACTGACGAATTCGATTTGATCCATGTATTTAATAGACCCCGTTGGATATCTATATTAAATGAAGTTGTACCTAATACTGCTTTAAGTCTTAGCCTTCATAATGAAATGCTGTTACCTAAAAAAATTGAACCTGAAATGGCGTTAGAATGTATAGATAGAGTTAAGTTTATTACTACTGTAAGTAAATTTGTAGCAGATGAAGTAAAAAAAATATATCCAACTGCTGAAAGTAAATTAAATCCAGTATATTCAGCCGTAGATGGAAATAAAATGAAACCATTTTGGAGTGAAGATGTTGTACAAGATAGAATAAATATGAGAAAACAGTATGGACTTGAAAATTCAAAGGTTATCCTTTATGTAGGTAGACTATCTAAAAATAAAGGACCTCATGTTTTGTTTGAAGCAATGAAAGAAGTCATGAATTCTCATCCGAATACTGTATTGATGTGTGTAGGAAGTAAATGGTATGGTCTTAATACACCTAGTAACTATACATTGCTATTACAACATATGGCTAAAGAATTAAAAAATCCAGTTATATTTACAGGTTTTTTAACACCTGATGAAATAAGTAAATACTATAATATGGGAGACATATTTGTATGTACTTCTCAATGGAGAGAGCCACTTGCTAGAGTTCACTATGAAGCAATGGCGGCTGGGCTTCCTATTATAACTACTGCGCGAGGCGGAAATGCTGAAGTTATAGAAGAGGGTGTTAATGGGTTTGCGATTAAAGAATATGATAATCCAAAGGCTTTTGAAGAATATATTAAATATATTTTAGATAATGAAGATTTGGCAAATGATATAGGAAAAAAAGGAAGGGAATTTGTATTAGAAAAGTATAATTGGGAAGTAACTGCAAATAAACTTTTGAAAATTTTTGAAACTATTTAAAAATCAAAAAATTATATAATGGAAGGAGGGTATCCTATTAATAAAAATATAAAAAAAGTAGTAATACCAGCAGCAGGGCTTGGAACAAGATTTTTACCAGCAACTAAGGCTCAGCCAAAGGAAATGCTTCCAATAGTTGATAAACCCATTCTTCAATATATAATAGAGGAAGCTATTCAATCTGAAATAGAAGAAATATTAATAATTACAGGTAGAAATAAAAAATCTATAGAAAATCATTTTGATAAATCTGTAGAGCTAGAATAAGAGCTACTCAAGTTTTAGGAGTAGCTCTTATTCTATTTTAAAAGGAAGTATAAGGGTATTATCTAAAGTTTAAAAGTATATTTATGAAATAAGCATAATATTATTCTGTAGCTCTTTTATGGTAGTGAGTATGAAGTAGTTTGTGAGCTTTTTCTCCATATGGTTCTCCTAAAAATTCTTTATATAAAGTCTGAACGTATATATTTTCATGAGATTTACGTATTTTTTTTGATCTATCTTCTTGATATAATCCTTTTGCTCTTTCTGATATTATATCTAAATTTCCGTGATGGTAAGGCTGACCGCCTCCACCTATGCATCCACCTGGACAGGCCATTATTTCTATAGCGTGATAGTTAGATTTTCCAGATTGAATATCTTCAAGTATTTTTCTAGCATTTCCAAGTCCGCTTGCAACAGCTACGTTTATATTCATATCATTAATTTTTATACTAGCTTCTTTTATGCCATCCATACCTCTTAACTGAGAAAATTCTACATTGTTTAAAGTATCGTTTGTAATCCATTCGTAAGCTGTACGAAGGGCAGCTTCTAAAACTCCTCCAGTTGTACCGAATATTACTGAAGCTCCAGAAGATTCACCTAAAGGATTATCGAAATCATCGTCTTTTAAAGATTTAAAGTCAATTCCAGCTTCTTTTATCATTTTAGCAAATTCTCTTGTAGTTATTACTATATCTACATCTTTAGTTTTTTCATTAGCAAGTTCTGGACGAGCTGCTTCATATTTTTTTGCAACACATGGCATTATAGATACTACTACCATATTTTCAGGATCTATATCCATATTTTTAGCTAAATAAGTTTTAGCTATAGCTCCAAACATTTCGTGTGGAGATTTGCAAGTTGAAGGTATATCTAATAAATCTGGAAATTGATGTTCAAGGAATTTAACCCATGCAGGACAACAGCTAGTAAGAATAGGAAGATTTCTATTTTCCTCTATTCTGTGAACAAGCTCAGAAGCTTCTTCTATTATTGTTAAATCAGCAGCAAAATCGGTATCAAATACTTTATCAAATCCCAAATTTTTAAGTGCACTAACTATTTTACCTGTAACAAGTTCACCAGGGTTCAAACCAAATTCTTCTCCTAAAGCAACTCTAACTGCAGGTGCTACTTGAACTATAACTGTTTTGTTTTTATCTGATAATGCATTCCATACTTTTGGAATGTTATTAACCTCTGTTAAAGCTGCTGTAGGACATACTGCAACACATTGACCGCAGAAGGTACATGAAGTTTCGTGCATTGGGTTGTAAAAAGAAGGGGATATGATAGTTTCAAAACCTCTATCAACCCCGGACAAAACATTTACTGTTTGAACCTCACTACACATAGTCTCGCAACGTCTACATAAAATGCACTTATCTAGATTTTTTACTATAGAGTAGCTTGACTTATCTATTCCATGGCTTGACGTTTTACCTTTATATTTAATTTCTGAAATTCCAAGGTCAGCGGCTAATGATTGAAGTTCACAATTTGTGTTTTTATCACAAAGAAGACAATCTTGAGGATGATTAGATAAAAGTAGTTCAACTACAGTTCGACGTGCCTTTATAGCTCTTAGTGTATCTGTTCTAATTACCATACCATCTTTTACAAGAGTAGAACATGCTGGAAACAAATTCTTTTTTCCTTCGATTTCAACTACACATACACGACATGAAGCTGATTCATTAACCATTTTTATATTATGAAGATCCAAATGACATAGAGTAGGTATTTTTATATTTAATCCTTTTGCAGCCTCTAAAATAGTAGTTCCTTTAGGAACTGATATATTTTTATTGTTTATAGTTAAATTCACCATATTCATACTATCACCTCGCTAACTATTTTTTTACTATTGCATTAAATTTACAAGCATCTAAACAAGCACCACATTTAAGACATTTTGTATTGTCTATTACATGCGTTTCTTTTACTTTTCCATTTATAGCATTTGCAGGACAAATTTTAGAACATTTTGTACAGCCTATACATTTGTCAGTTATGAAATAGTCGAGTAGTGCTTGACATGAACCTGCACTACATTTTTTATTTATGACATGATCTTCATATTCATTCATAAAGTATTTCATTGTACTTAGAACTGGATTTGGCGATGTTTTTCCAAGACCACATAAAGATGTATCCTTAATTGTCTCAGCAAGTTCTTTTAAGTCATATAAATCTTGTTCAGATCCTTTGCCTTCTGTAATTTTAGTTAATATTTCATGTAGTCTCTTATTTCCTATACGGCAAGGCGTACATTTACCACAAGATTCTTCAACTGTGAATTCGAGGAAAAATTTAGCTATATTAACCATACAATCTGTTTCATCAAGAACAAGCATTCCTCCGGAACCCATCATAGAACCTATTGCATTTAAAGAATCAAAATCAATTGGTATATCTAAAAACTTTGAAGGTATACATCCGCCTGAAGGTCCACCGGTTTGAACGGCTTTGAATTTCTTACCATTAGGTATTCCACCGCCTATTTCAAATATTATTTCTCTTAAAGTCGTTCCCATTGGAACTTCAACAAGACCTACATTATTGATTTTTCCTCCTAGTGCAAATACCTTTGTTCCTTTAGACTTTTCAGTTCCTATAGCAGAATACCATTTAGCACCATTTAGGATTATTGCAGGTATATTAGCATAGGTTTCAACATTATTTACACAAGTCGGTTTACTCCATAAACCTTTTTTAGAAGAACTTACTGTTTTCATTCTAGGCTCGCCGCGATTACCTTCAATAGAGTGTATAAGAGCAGTTGCTTCTCCGCATACAAATGCTCCTGCTCCGTATTTAAGTTCTATATCAAAGTCAAATCCTGTTCCTAGTATATTTTTTCCTAAAAATCCGAATTCTCTAGCTTGATTTATAGCTATTTTAAGTCTATGAATAGCTAGTGGATATTCGGCACGAATGTATATGTATCCTTTGTTTGAACCTATTGCATATCCGTTAATTGACATAGCTTCTAAAACTGAATGAGGATCCCCCTCAAGTACAGATCTATCCATAAATGCTCCTGGATCACCTTCATCGGCATTGCAAACAACATATTTTTCATCAGATAAAGCTTTTAAAGTTGACTCCCACTTTATACCTGTAGGGAATCCAGCTCCACCTCTTCCTCTAAGACCTGATTTCTTAATTATATTTATGACATCTTCTCTAGACATAGATGTTATTGATTTTCCAAGAGCTATATAGCCATCTTCAGCTATGTATTCATTTATATCCTCTGGGTTTATAACACCGCAGTTTCTAAGTGCTATTCGCAGTTGTTTTTTATAAAAAGACATATCATCATGCTTCTTAACTTTCTGTTTTATAGTAGGCTCTTCAAATAATAGCCTGTCGATAACATTGCCTTTTATTATGTGTTCACTTATTATTTCTTCAGCATCGTCAGGAGATACATGTACATAAAACACATTATCAGGAAAAACTTTAACTATAGGACCTTTAGCACAAAATCCAAAGCATCCAGTTAATGAAACTTTTACTTTATCTGATAAATTGTTATTTTTAATGCTAGCTTTAAGATTTGTAATTATTTCATCGCTTTGAGCAGAATGACATCCTGTTCCTCCGCAAACTAAAATTTCTTTTAAATCGTGGTCTATATGTTCAAGATTAGTATTATTTCGTATGTCGATAAGTGGTTTTAGTGTTTCGTTAAGACTAGTTAGTTCTTTGTATGATTTTATTTTACTCATAATTATTTTTCTCCCCCCTTTATAAATTATATTGAAGATTGTGCTAATTTTTTATCTTCAACTTCATTATTGTAATTGGAAAGTATTTTTTCAACATCATCCAGTGTAACATGACCATAAACTTTTTCGTTTATAACTACTACAGGTGCTAACCCACAAGCACCAACACATCGTAAACCTTCTAATGTGAATTTACCATCTTGTGTAGTTTCACCGCATTTAATATTAAGTTCCTGTTCAAATTTTTCCATTATTTTATCAGAACCTTTTACAAAACATACTGTTCCAAGACAAATATTTATGACGTATTTTCCTCTTGGTTTTGTAGTAAAATAAGAATAGAAACTTACAACACCGAATACTTTTGAAGAAGGTATATTCAATTTTTTACTTATAAATAATTGAACCTCTTTTGGAAGATAACCAAAAATATGTTGCGCTTTATGAAGAACTTCTATTAAAGCTCCTTTTTTTTCTTCAAGTGAGTTGATAAAATCATCTAGTTCATCGAACTTATCTTTACCTAAAGATTCCTTTAACATAATAATAGCCCCCTTAACAGCGAAAATAGAAAATTCAGAATATTTAATTAGTAATATTATACCACTCTAAACCAAAAAATGGTAATAAAAATGAATAAAATTCAGAAAATTTATTATAAAAATACGAAAGCCATATTCTTAATTAAGAATATGGCTTAAATGTTAACCTATGAATTTTACTAATATAGGAGCTAATAGTACAGTTATAATACCTGCAATTCCTATTGAAAGGCTACTCATAGCCCCTTCAGTTTCTCCAAGCTCCATAGCTTTTGTAGTTCCAAGAGCATGTGATGAAGTTCCTATTGAAACACCTATAGCTACCTTGTCTTTTATTTTGAAAAATTTACATACTGAAGGGCCTAAAACAGCTCCTATAACACCTGTTATAATTATACAAACTATAGTTATTGATGGTATACCTCCTATTTGGTTTGACACTTCTATACCTATAGGGGTAGTTATTGATTTTGGAATTAGGGATAGACTTATTTGAGTATTTACATTTAAATATTTGCTTAAAAATATTATACTCGATATAGATGTTAAACATCCTATAAAAACTCCTATTAAAATAGGAAATAAATTCTTTTTTAATAGCTCGAATTGATTATATAATGGAACCGCTAGTATTACTGTAGCTGGGGTTAAGAAAAAAGTAATAAAGTTCCCCCCTTTATTATACGAATCAAAATCAATGTCTAATATTAAAAGAAATGAAATTATAATTATCATACTTATAAATACAGGATTAAAAATAGAAAGCTTTGTTTTTTTATTTATAAGAACACTAAATTCAAAAGCTATTATAGTTATAAGTATACCAAATATAGGATTATCAACAAAACTCATATTAATCTCTCCTTCTTTTTAATATTTGAATTGTAAATCCAGTTGTAAATATTACTAATATAGTAGAAACAATAGATATAAAAAATAATATAAACCATTGTCCTTTTAATATATCAAGAGAAGATATTAAACCTACTCCTGCAGGTATAAAAAAGAAAGCTAGATTGTTTAGTAAAAAATTACTTATATCCTCTATTACATAAAGTTTTATTATACCTGTATTAAGAGATATAAATAACAATATCATACCGATTATACTACCTGGCAAAGGAAATGGTAAAAAGTTAGAGAGGACCTCTCCTAAAAGACATATAAATAAAATTATGCCCAGTTGTCTAAATAATTTCAAGTAAAACACCTCTTTCAATTAAAAGAATATTGTATACAAGCTATATTCTATATCTTTTTATTAAAAAAATCTATATATAAATCTTAAAATTTAAACAAATAAAAAAACAGAATCTATTTAAAATTCTGTTTTCTTTTGAAAATTATTTAACTATAATAGCAACTTTTTCTGGTTCATTGTAATATAAACGTAAGATTTGGTTTTTTTTAATATTTTTTTCATCTAAGCCTTTTTTGATATTTAATTTGATAGGTAATTTTCCGTTTTTAAGTAGAAGTTCGTATTGATTTTCTTTCTTTTGAAAGTATATAACTTTTCCTTCATAGTATTTTAATTGTTGAAGTTTGTCTCTGTACAATTTCAAATAATAAAAAGCCCCAGCTGTAACCGCTAATGTAAGCCCGAATCTTATCCAAATATTGGTAATTAATGATGCTGTTCCAAAAAATGATAACAATATTAAAATAATAGGTATAATTGATTTTTTTAATATCATCTTACCGAACATAGTAGATAAGTCTTTTTCGGTTTGATTCATACTTTTTAAGTCTACTTTCTTTTTTATTTCTTGCTTGAACTCTTTTTTCATAATAAATCCTCCTACAATTATATTTTCTTGAGTTATATGACTTAATAGTGATTATATAATTTAAAATTACTATTATATAATTACCATTATTAATTTATATTATAGATAATTATATATACAACTAAAAGAAGTTTATAAAAATCTAATCTAAAACATTTTACCATGAAAACAAGTAAAAATAAACTATGAGAATAAATTATTGCTAGATAATTATAATAAATTTTTAAATTTAGTAAATAATATGGTTAAAGGAGTGATTGACATGAAAAATAAAGACAAAAGAAATAAATTTACTAATTTAAGTGAAAATCATGAAACAGCAGCATGGGCAGATATTGAAAGTGTATTTGATGAAACTAATGTATCAATACCGAGTGAGAGGGCAACGAGAGAAGCTAAAGAATGGGTAGATAATGAAAATCAGAGATAGATAAAGCAAAATTTTAATTACCAAATATGTTTGACATAAAAAAATAAAGATAATATAATATAAATACTAATTAAAGTAGAATATTTAAAAACAGTGAAGAGAAAAGTATCTATGAATTATTTTAATTAAAGCGAATTGGTGATGGTGAGAGATCAATATTAAAAGTCATAGAGAAGAACAACTTAGAGTTTCTAACCGAAATTGAGAAGATAGTAGGCTTAGACGGCTTCATACCGTTACAAATGAATAATATAAAGTCAATCTTTGTATTTATAGAAAGTGGCCGTATTATGGCAATTAGGGTGGTACCGCGAATAATAAGTTTTTCGTCCCTTCATTAGGGATGAGAGACTTTTTTTTTATTTAAAAAAATATAATAAAGATTAAATAAAATATATAAGGAGGTAATAGTATGAAAAACATATTGGTAAAAGAAATTTATAGAGAAACAGAAAAACATTCTGATCAAACTGTACAAATATCAGGATGGATAAGAACACTAAGATCTTCAAAGGCATTTGGATTTATAGAATTAAATGATGGAAGCTTTTTTAAAAATATCCAAGTTGTATTTGAAGAAAACTTAGAAAATTTCAAAGAAATAAGTAAATTATCTATTAGTACATCTATAGTGGTTGAAGGTAAGCTAGTATTAACACCTGGAACAAAGCAACCTTTTGAAATAAAGGCTACTAAAATAACTGTTGAAGGAGAATCTTCAAGTGAGTATCCTTTACAAAAGAAAAGACATACTCTTGAGTATTTAAGAACTATAGCACACTTAAGACCACGCAGTAACACATTTTCAGCAGTGTTTAGAGTTCGTTCTATAGCTGCTTATGCTATACATAAGTTCTTCCAAGAAAAAGGATTTGTATACACTCATACTCCAGTAATAACAGGCAGTGACTGTGAAGGTGCGGGAGAAATGTTTAGAATAACTACTTTAGATATGAAAAATCCTGCTATTGATGAAGATGGAAATGTTGATTATTCTAAAGATTTCTTTGGTAAAGAGACTAATTTAACAGTAAGTGGACAATTAGAGGCGGAAGCTTACGCGTTAGCATTTAGAAATATTTATACTTTTGGACCAACATTTAGAGCTGAAAATTCTAATACGTCTAGACATGCATCAGAGTTTTGGATGATTGAGCCTGAGATTGCATTTGCAGATCTTAATGATTATATGAATTTAGCAGAAGAAATGATGAAATATTTAATTGATTATGTTATGAAAAATGCTCCTGAAGAAATGGAATTTTTCAATAAATTTATAGACAAAGGTTTACTTGATAGATTAAATAATGTAGTTAATTCTGATTTTGGTAGAATAACATACACTGAAGCTGTAGAGATTCTTAAAAATTCAGGTAAAGAGTTTGATTATCCAGTAGAGTGGGGATGTGATCTTCAAACAGAACATGAAAGATACTTAACTGATGAAGTATACAAAAAGCCTTTATTTGTTACTGATTATCCAAAGGATATCAAATCTTTCTATATGAGACTTAATGATGATAATAAGACTGTTGCTGCAGCTGACCTATTAGTTCCAGGTGTAGGAGAGATAATTGGAGGAAGTCAAAGAGAAGAAAGACTTGACATATTAGAGTCTAGAATGAAAGAAATGAATCTTAATGAAGATGATTACTGGTGGTATTTGGAACTTAGAAAATTTGGTGGAACAAAGCATGCAGGATATGGACTTGGATTTGAAAGAGCTATAATGTATTTAACAGGTATGGGTAATATAAGAGACGTTATACCTTTCCCAAGAACACCGAAAAATGCAGAATTCTAATAATAAATAATTTTAATAATAAATAAAGTAGATATTAACCCAGGTTGATATCTACTTTTTGTTTTGTAAAATAATTAAGCTTATTTGACTTTTATTTAAGAATCTTATTGGGAGAGCACTAGTTCCTAAACCGCTGTCTATATAGATTTCTTTATCGTTATGTAATTTATATAATCCTTTATCGTATTTAGGAAAGAATCCCTGTCCTGGAGCTATAAGACCTCCTATTAAAGGAAGTCTTATTTGACCTCCGTGTGTATGACCACATAAAATAAGATTAGAGTCTATATTTTTATATTTGGTAATTACATTAGGAGAGTGAGACAATAAAATAGTAAAATATTGAGTGTCTATATTTTTAAAAGCTGAGTATGTATTTTCATGATCTGTGTAAGGATCATCAATTCCGCAAATATTTATTTTTATATTATTCTTTTCAAACACCTTGTTTGAATTATTTAAATCTATTAAGTTTTTCTTCCTTAGAGAATCTATAAATGCATCTTTATTTGAGTTTCTCCATTCGTGATTACCGCTTACAAAATATATATTGGGATTTATATTTATCAAAGAATCTAAAAACGAGTATATACGCTCGAAATTTTCAGTTTTAGCATCTATAATATCTCCAGTTAGAACTACCATATCTATATTAGATTCCCTAATATAATGTATTAAACCTATATTGTTTAAATTCCTATTGTGAATATCAGATATTTGAAGTATCCGTATACTTGAATCATTGGGAATTTTATTTGAATATATATTTATTTTGTTAATTTTAATATCTGTTACTTGGTAATATATATAAGAGAATAAAATTATGAATATTAAGATTGGTATTTTTTTCATGTTATCAAAGCCTTTCATTATAAAATGATTTAAATTTAGTTACACTTAGATTTATAAGTTAATAATAAATGATAAAAGTCCTAATTTCAATTTAAATTAGGACTTTTATCATTTATATAGATTAATATTGCTAACCCCTTTCATAAAGTTGACACTTAATTTAGATTTATCAAAATAAGACACGAAATATACATACTTTATATAAAATTCCCGGGAAATATATTTTCTTTAAGGATAAAAATCATATAAGTGTCAATAATATAGTATAAATGCTTTCTTATCAATGAATAGGAATTAAGTTTCATTTTATGGAGGTTTGTGTTTTATGAAATGCAAGTGGGAGGTTGAAGATTGTACATGCTATAGATGTACAGAAGATGTTTCACAATACTGCTTATTCCATAGACCGGTTAAATCAGAAAAAGAAAAAGAAATTATAACTAATATATTAAATGGAGATATACAAGCAAATGATTATTTATGGAATGAGGAAGAAAATATATACGATTTTAGAGGTATTATATTTCATCAAGATGTGAATATATCAAATATAAAAATAAATAATCTAAATAAAAAAGCTTCTTTTGATTTTTCTTATGCAGTATTTAATAAAAATGTATATTTTGATGATTACAAATTTTACTCAGATGCTTTATTTATAAATACAAAATTCAAACAAAATATTTCTTTTGAAAACTGTATATTTATAAGAAATTGTATATTTGATAAAAGTGAATTTTTAAGCAATAAAAGTATGTCTGTTTTCTATATGTCTAAATTTTTAGGACAGGAATTTATATTTAAAAATATATCAAATGGAGTAAAATTTGATGGAATTAGATTTTCTTCTAATACTAAATTTATACTTCAAAATGTAGACTATGATAAAGAAAGGTATATAGATGCTAGGAATGCATATAGAATTGCTAAAAATCAATCCAATATAATAGGTGATTACGAAGAAAGTGGTAAATATTACTATGAAGAGAGAATGTACAATGGAAAAATGATATTTACTTGTATAAAGGATGAAGATAAAAAACATAGATATATAGTACCTAAAATAATGGATTTGGTATCTAAATATATAGTTGGATATGGAGAAAAACCACAAAATGTTTTATTTTTCTCATTTATATTGATAAGTATATTTGCCTATTTATATATGATAGCTGGACTTAGATTTAATATAAATATTGATTGTACTATGAATTACCATAGAACGATTAAATATAGTTTTTTAGATATATTAAATTTAGATTTTAAAGATTTTATAAGTGATTATTTTCAGGCTTGGTATTTTAGCATAGTTACATTTACGACAGTTGGTTATGGAGATATTATACCTATAAATTATCATGGAAAAATATTGGCTTCAATTGAAATGTTCTTGGGAGTAACTGTTATAGCTACATGGACATCAACTGTTGTAAGAAAGATGTCGAGGTAAGAATAAAATTTAATTAATATGAATTATAAAAAACAAATAGTAAATATTAAATAGTGTTAAAATAAGTAAATCTTTGAGGAGTGATAACTTGAAATCTAAAATTACAACATTAATAATTATATTTGCATTATTTACAAATATATCAAATGCTCAAAATTACGATTTGGATAAATATATAAAGTCTTCTATACTTATAGATCAGCAAAGTGGAAATGTTTTATATGAAAAAAATGCAGATCAACAAATGCCATGTGCAAGTTTGACAAAAATGATGACTTTGTTGGTGACTCTAGATAGTATAAAAAATAATAAAGTATCAAAAAATGATATTGTAGAGATAAGTTCTAAAGCGGCTAGAACAAGCGGCTCGACCTATAGATTAAAAAAAGAAGAAAAGGTTAAATTGATTAACCTCATGAAAGGTATGATGGTTGTATCTGGAAATGATGCTGCTGTTGCAATATCAGAATATGTAGGCGGAGATACGAAAACATTTGTCGAGATGATGAATAAAAAGGCTAAAGAAATAGGTATGAATAAAACTTCATATATTAATCCAAATGGATTACCTGTTTATGGAATAAATGGAGATATGAAAACTCCTAAAGAAAATATGTCTACAGCTAGAGATTTAAGTTTATTAGCAAAATATTTAATAGATAATTACAAACAAGATGTTTTGAATATAACAAGTATACAAACTCATACAAATTATAAAAGAGGGTTTATAGGAAATAATACTAATGCTTTACTTAGAATAATGCCAGGTGTTGACGGACTAAAAACAGGATTTACTGGAAGGGCTGGGTATTGTTTAGCTTCTACTATGAATATAAAAAGTACAAATGAAAATAATAAAGATTTTAGAGTTATAAGCATTGTGTTAGGAGCTCAAAGTTCTAAAAATAGAACTAGTGTATCAAAACAACTTTTAGAATACGGAAAAAATAATTTTAAGAAAAGCAGAATAGTAAAAAAAGATACATTTATAGGAAAGACGTATTTGTATGGAGAAAGTGAATTGGAAGTAAATTTAAAAATAAAAGAAGACTTATGGATTGTAAAAAAAGATAAAGAAAAAATTGAAAGAAGTATTATTTTGGATAAGTTGACATATCCTATAAATAGAGGAGATAAAGTGGGAAAGATAAAGTATTATACACAAGATGGAGTCAATATAGCAAATGCAGATATTGTAAGTGATAGCGAGATAAATACAATACCAATGAAAATAAAACTGAAACTATTTATAGAAAAAATTGTAAAATAATGTATTTAAATTAATTATTTGGGGATTAATATAAATAGTTATTATTTGTAAGGAGTGATTGATATTAAAGCAGTTATTATGGCTGGAGGTAAAGGAACTAGGTTAAGACCTCTTACGTGCGATATACCAAAACCTATGGTACCAATACTTAATAAACCAGTTATGGAGTATTCTATTGATCTATTAAGAAAGCATGGCATAAATGATATAGCTGTAACTATGGCGTATATGCCATCTATTATAATGGATTACTTTGAAACTGGAGATAGATGGAATGTAAATCTTGAATATTTTATAGAAGATACTCCTCTTGGAACGGGAGGAAGTGTTAAAAATGCACAAGAATTTTTAGATGATACATTTATAGTTATAAGTGGTGATGCGTTGACTGATCTTGATATAAGTGAAGCTATTGAGTATCATAGACAAAAAAAATCAAAGGCGACTATTGTATTGCGCAGAGAAGATGTACCATTAGAATATGGAGTTGTTATAACCGATGAATCTGGTAAAGTTATAAGATTTTTAGAAAAACCAAGTTGGTCTGAGGTATTTAGTGATACTGTAAATACTGGTATTTATATATTGGAACCAGAAGTTTTAGATTATTTCGATAAAGATGTCAACTTTGATTTTAGTAAGGATTTATTTCCTAAACTATTAGAAGATAAAATTCCTATGTACGGATATATTACACAAGATTATTGGAATGATATAGGGGATTTAAATTCCTATATGGAAACACATTTTAATATATTAGATAAAAAGGTTTGTGTAGATATTAATGCTAGAGAAATAGAAAAAGGAATATGGATAGAAGATGGAGTTGAAATTGGGAAAAATACTAAATTAGATTCTCCTGTTTATATAGCAAAAAATTCTAGCATTAAAGATAATGTACACATAAATCCATATTCAATTATTGGACCTAACTGTGATATAGGTAATCATAGTAGCTTAAAAAAGAGTATACTTTGGAAAAATTCTAAACTAGGAAGTAGCACTCATTGTACAGGGACAGTTGTATGCAATGATGTAGAATTAAAAAATAGAATAAATACATTTGAAAAATGTGCAATAGGTAAAGGTAGCCTATTATCCTGCGGAGTAAAGGTAAATCCTAATGCTAAGATATGGCCAGATAAAATAATTAAAGAAGATACAATAATAAGTCAAAATGTTGTATGGGGTACTAAAGTCGGAAAAAATATTTTTGGATATAAAGATGTATATGGACATATAAACACACAGATAAATCCCGAGTTTGCATCGAGACTTGGGTCTGCATATGCGTCTATAGTTAATAAAGATACATCTATTATTATTAGCTGTGATTGCTTTAATGCTTCACAAATAATTAAAAACTCATTAATATCGGGCATACTTTCAACTGGAGTTGGGGTTATAGATATTAAAAATACAAATGTTGCAATAAACAGATTTGCAATAAGACATTATAAAGCAAAAGGTGGTATACATGTTAGTATAAATCACTTGAAAAATGATGAAGTTCATATTGAATTCATGAACGAAACTGGAGCAAATATAGATAGAACTACAGAAATAAAAATAGAAAATTTATTTAACCGAGATGATTTTGAAAGATGTAATGCAAAAGACGTTAAGGATATAATCGAAGTTAATAATTTTTCATATTTCTATATAGATGAAAATATGAAAAATATAAATAATCTATATGATATAAAAACTATTAGACCTAAAATTTTGATAAGTTCCATATGCAGTGATGTTATGAATTTAGCTTATAAAATCTTAAAAAAAATAGGTTGTGATGTATCTTGTGATTATTCTATTAAAGGTTATGACGATATTAATTTATATTTAAGTAATATGGTTAAAAATGTAGTTGATAACAATTTAGATTTTGGAGTTGTTTTAAGTCAAAACGGAGAAAGTGTATTATTAATAGATGGAAAAGGAAGAATCATAAATAATGAAAAGTACAATATTTTAACAACTCTTATTCTATTAAAATTAAAAAAAGCTAAGAAAATAGTAATGCCTCATACTATGCCTATGATAATACAAGAACTAACACAAAAATACGATGTTGAAATAATTAAGACAAAGCATTCTCACTCTTGTTTTATGAATGCTATTTTGAGAGATGAAGAGATGTTTGACCAGTATTTATTCAATTTTGATGCTATTAGTGCTGTTTGTAAAATTATAGATTTTTTAGCTGAAAATAAAATTAGACTGAGTGATATAGTAGATGAAATCCCTGAATTTTATTTTATAAAAAAACAAATTGAGTGTGAGTGGGATGATAAAGGAAGAGTTATAAAAAATATAATAATGCAGAACAATAATAATGATATAGAACTATTTGAAGGTGTACGAATTAACAGTGATAAAGGATGGTGTCTAGTTTTACCAGATACAGAAAAAGCTTTATTTAATTTATACACTGAAGGTATTTGCCAAGAGTATGCTGAAGAACTTTCGATAGATTTGAGTTCGAAAATAGAGAAATTATTAGAAAATAAGAGGCTATAATGCCTTTTATTTTTTACAATAAATGGAGAATTAGATGACAACTCTTTTATCCGAAAGCTAAGAATTCTACAGCTTCTGGATAGGTTTACCCTCAGGGCACACGAAACTAGAAATTCAGAAGGAGTAAAAAATCCATCTGAACTAAGGTTCACTTTATAGGAGGAATTTAAGATATGAGTGGATACAATAAAAAAATAGACGGGTATGAAAATATCAGTATGGATAATATTTTGTTGAGTAATGAAGAACTCCAAAATCATTCTATGAATATAGCGAAAAAGCATATAGTGAGCGAAAAATATACAAGTTGTAGGTCTTTATTACCTAGATTGAATAATAATTATAATGTTATATCTAAATTATATAAGCATTTAAATGAAATAGATGAAGATAGAGAGAATTTATCGGGAGCTTCAAAATGGTTATTAGATAATTTTTATAAATTAGAGGAAGAAGTTAAGTTTGTAAGACAAGAGGTAGATAAGGATAGATTTTTAGAATTGAATATATTGGCAAATGGTATATTTGAAGGATTTCCAAGGGTGTATGATATATTATTTGAACTTGTATCTCATACAGATGCAAAATTAGATGAGGGTGTGATAATAGAGTTTGTAAAGTCATACCAAAAACATAGTATTCTTTCTATTGCAGAAATATGGTCATTATCTATTGTGATTAGATGCTGTATTGTTGAAAAAATAAGAAATATTTGTGAGCTTATTTATAAGGATAAATTAAAGTATGAAAATATAAAAGATCTGAATATGAATAATGAAGAAATGATTGATTTTATTAGAAAAGAAATTAATAAAGAAAATAAAATTGATTTCTTTTATGTTGAATATTTGATGAAAAAAATGAGAAGTGAAGCCTATGATTTAGGAATGATAAAGAGCTTTATAGAACAAAATTTGTCTGAATATAATATAACATTGGATGAAATAATAGAACTTCAACATAGGGAACAGGCTTATAGACAAATGGCAATGGGAAACTCTATAATGAGTTTAAATCAAATCTCTAAGCTAAATTGGATAAATGTATTTGAATCATTATCTGTAGTTGAAAAAATCTTACAGGATGATCCATGTGGTATATATAATAAAATGGATTTTGAGAGTAGAGATTATTATAGGAGTAAAATTGAAAAACTATCTAAAAAATACAATATACCTGAGTTTGAAATATCAAAAAAAGCTATTGAATTATCAAATCGTATTGATGATAAAAATAATAAGCTAAATCATGTTGGATACTACATAATTGGGAATGGAATAACAGAATTATTGTCATATTTTGGGTACAACAATATTCTGAATAAAAATAGTAAATATCCATATGTAATATATTTTTTGCCTATAGTAATAATAACGTTGATATTAACTTTGTTGATGACAATGTACTCTTATAAAATGTCAAATAATATATATATTAGTTTAGTGGTATTTATTTTTTCTTATATACCATCTAGTACTATTGCTATAAATTTAGTTAATTGGGTTGTAACTCATAATGTTGAACCAGATTTTTTACCAAAGCTAGAATATAGTGATGGTATAGATGATGATGCTTCAACTATGGTTGTAATACCCACGCTAGTTACAAGTGAAAAAGATGTTGATAAGCTTATAGACAAGCTAGAGGTCTATTATAATTCAAATAAAGAAGATAATATATACTTTTGTATAGCTGGAGATTTTAAAGATTCAGAGCAAGAACATACAGATAAAGATAATATTATAATAGAGAAAGCATTTGAAAAAATAAAAAAATTGAATGAAAAATATAAAAAAGGTGATATATTTTTTTATTTTCATAGACATAGACAATATTCAAAGCATCAAAATAGATGGATGGGTTGGGAGCGAAAAAGAGGTGCATTAGTTGAGTTAAATGAATTATTAAAAGGATCTGATGATACTTCTTATTCTATTATATCATCAGATATTTCTCATATAAAGAATAAGATTAAATATGTAATAACTATTGATGCTGACACAAATCTTATTATGGATAGTGCTAAAAAGTTAATAGGAACTATAACTCATCCTTTAAATAAAGCTGTTTTGAGTAAAACAAGAGATACTGTAGTAGAAGGTTATGGTATTATTCAACCTAGAATAGGTCTGGATATTGATAGCACAGGAAAAAGTATGTTTACGAAAATATTTGCAGGTCAAGGCGGTATAGACAGTTATACAACTGCTGTTTCTGATGTTTATCAAGATTTATTCTTTGAAGGTATTTTCACTGGAAAAGGTATATACGATTTAAATGTATTCGATGAGGTTCTAAAAAAATCTATCCCTGAAAATAGTGTTTTAAGTCATGATTTATTAGAGGGTTGTTATATAAGGACTGGGCTTGCAACAGATATAGAGCTTATAGATTCTTATCCGTCTAATTATAGTTCTTTTAGTATGAGGCTTCATAGATGGATAAGAGGTGATTGGCAGCTTGTAAGATGGTTATTTTCAAAAAATCCATTATCAGCTTTATCTAAGTGGAAGATAAAAGATAATTTAAGAAGAAGTTTAGATTGTGTTTCTACATTGATTTTAGTTATATTAGGTTTAACTATTTTTCCAGGTTATTGGTGGATTTGGGTAGGATTTTCAGTTTTTGCATTTGTACTTCCTATAATTTTAGAGTTTATAAACTGTATAGTATGTAAATATTATAAGAATATGAATACAAAGACAAATTCAGATTTGATATATGGTTGTAGAGGACTTTTATATCAAGCTGTAATTTTATTCGCTTTTTTACCATATCAGTCATATTTAATGTTAGATGCTATAAGTAGAAGTTTGTATAGGGTTTTTGTATCTAAGAAGAATTTATTAGAATGGACAACGGCTGCGGATGCAGAAAAGAAACTTAAAAATGATATGAACAGTTATGTAAAGAGAATGCAGGTGTCTATTTATGTATCTGTTATTACATTTGCCCTTGTATATGTGTTAAACCCTGCTAATATTGTATATGCTCTTTTCATATGTTTGCTATGGATTATATCGCCTGTTATAGCTTATAAAATAAGTCAGCAAATTGAAAGAGATAAGAAAATTGATGTTGATAAAGAAGATAGATTATTGATTAGAAAAATAGCTAGAAAAACTTGGTTATATTATGAAGATTTTGCAGGAAAAGATCAAAATTATCTTCCGGCTGATAATTTCCAGGAAAATCCTCATAATGGAGTTGCTAAAAGAACATCACCTACTAATATAGGATTTTTATTAATGTCGATAATGTCTGCAAGAGATTTGGGATATATATCTACTACAACTATGTTGAGTAAAATAAATAACACATTAGAAACTATTCAGAAGCTAGAAAAGTATGAAGGGCATTTATTTAACTGGTATGATAATAAAAATCTGAATGTTTTATTGCCAAGATATGTGTCAACTGTAGATAGTGGTAATTTTGTAGGATACTTAATGACTTTAAAGCAAGGATTGTTAGAATACATTAGTAAACCTATAGTAGATAGATCTATTTTAGAGGGAATCAGAGATAGTATAATGGTTTGTGATTGTGAATATACAGATATAGATTCTATTATTGAAAAAGAAAATTTATGTATTAATGATTTTGAAAAATTATTTGTAGATTTAATTTCAAATGAACATCTTTATAATCATGCAAACTTAAATATATGTGACTTCATCAAAAGTATTATATGTGATATTAATTTATTTTTATTAGATGATTATCATAAGAAATATCTAAATAATATTGGAGATTTAAATAAATTAGTAGATGAAGTAGACATAAATACGGATATATTAACACTTAGACAAATTTATAAAGATATATTAAAAGAAATAGATGAGATGAAAATTCATAATGAGAATGTTAGCTCTTTGGAAAATGAAGAGTTGATAAAAATAAAAGAGGCTGTATCTAATTTAATAAATAATATAGACAAATTTGAAGATAAGATAATAAGTTTAACTAAAATTATAGATGATATTGTAGATAATACAGATTTTACTAAGCTGTACGATAAAGAAAAAGATTTATTCTCAATTGGATATGATATAGATTCAAATAAGCTTACAAATTCATATTATGATCTTTTAGCATCTGAGGCAAGGCTTACAAGTTATATTGCTATTGCAAAAAAACAGATTCCTCAAAAGCACTGGTTTAAACTAGGTAGATCTTTATCTATGGTTGATGGATACAGAAGTTTGGTTTCTTGGACTGGGACTATGTTTGAATATTTTATGCCTCCTCTTATAATGAAAAATTACACTAATTCACTTTTAGATGAGACGTATAATACTGTAATTAGAGCACAAAAAAAATATGGGACTAAGAGAGATGTGCCATGGGGTACTTCTGAGTCCGGTTATTATAAGTTTGATATGGATTTGAATTATCAATATAAGGCTTTTGGAGTTCCGGATTTAGGTCTTAAAAGAGGTCTTTCAAAAGATATGGTTATATCTCCATATTCTACTGTATTAGCTTTATTATTTGATGAAAATGATTGCTTTAAAAATATAAAAAGGCTTATTGCTATGGGCATGGAAGGAAAATATGGATTATATGAGGCTATAGATTTTACAAATGATAGGGTCACATTGGATAAAGAAAGTTCTATAGTAGAAAGCTTTATGGCACATCATCAGGGTATGAGCTTTGTAACTATTAATAATTATTTGAATTTTAATGTAATGCAAAAGAGATTTCATGCAGATCCAGCTGTAAAAGGAGCAGAAATACTACTTCAAGAGAAGATACCTGTAAGAAGTATTATAACTAAAGAATATAAGGAGCAGATAAAGCCTTTAGAAAAATATAAAAATATTACTCCTAACGTGACTAGAGAATATGATGGTGTTAATTATGGAATTCCTAGATGTCATATTTTATCAAATGGAAAATATTTGAGTATGATTAATGATTGTGGAGGAGGATATATTAAAAAGAATAGATTACAGGTTAGTAGGTGGAGAGAAGATTTGGTAACAGGTAATTATGGGTTATATGTATTTGTGAAGAATTTAAATAATAACGATATTTTTTCAACCACTTATAAGCCTATAGATACTAAACCAGATTATTATAAAGTAAAGTTTCATCAAGATAAGGCTGAATTTATCAGAAAAGATAATAATATAATAACCAACACACAAATTGTAGTATCTACAGAGGATGATGCTGAGATAAGAAAAGTTACTATTACTAACAATTCTAATGAATCTGTAATGATTGAGCTAACTAGTTATTTAGAAACTGTTCTTATAGATCAGGCTGCTGATATTGCTCATCCAGCGTTTACTAATTTATTTATAAGAACAAAGCCAGTTTTAGAATATGAGAGTATAATATGTTCAAGAAGACCTAGAAGTGAAGGGGAGCAAAAAGTCTGGATGGCTCATACTATTTCCACTAAGTCTGATAGTATAGGGAACTTAGAGTATGAAACTAATAGAGATAACTTCATAGGAAGAGGTAATAATATTAAAAATCCAAAAGCTTTAAATCAACCATTAACTAATACTTGTGGAGCTGTATTAGATCCAATAATGAGTTTGAGGAAAAAGGTAAATATAAATGCGGGTTGTAGCGTAGAGGTATTTTTTACGACTTCTATTGCTGATAATATGGATAATATATTAAGTTTAGTTAAAAAATATCATGATACATCTTGTATGGATAGAATATTTGAATTAGCAAATATTAGAAGTCAAGTGGAAAGTTCGTATTTAAATTTTGATGAGGAAGAAGTAACAACTTATCAAGATATGATATCTCATATATTATATTTAAGTCCTAGTAAAAGAAGGTATCAAGATATAATAAAGAATAATATAAAGGCTCAACATTCGCTTTGGGGTTATGGAATATCTGGTGATATACCTATAGTTCTTGTTAGTATAAAAAATAAAGAAGAAATAGATATTGTAAAACAAGTTTTAAATGCCCATGAGTATTTTAGAATGAAGGGATTAGTTGTTGATATTTTGATTTTGAATGAGGATGAGAGTAACTATTTGCAACCACTTAAGGATATTATAATTGAAACAGTTAGATCAAAATATGGATATGATTTAATAGACAAACCTGGAGGTATATTTATAAGAAATGCAAATACTATTCCAAAAGAAGATCAAATTCTTTTTTACTCTGCTGCAAGAATAGTGCTAAAATCTGAATGTGAATCTATTAATTCTCAATTAGATTATGAAGAATGTGATTATGAGATAAAAGAAAAAATATTTAATGAAGATAATACGGAATATGAGAGTTTAGATGAACCATTAGATCTTGATTATTTCAATGGATACGGAGGATTTGCTAAGGATAAAAAAGAGTATGTTATAAGAATAAAGGAAGATATTAGAACTCCTCTACCTTGGATAAATGTAATATCTAATAAAAACTTTGGATTCCAAGTATCTGAGAATGGCTCAGGGTACACATGGTCTAAAAATAGTAGAGAAAATAAGTTGACTCTTTGGTCAAATGATCCTGTAATAGATCCAAGTTCAGAGGCTATATATATAAGAGATGATTACAGTGGTCGTATATGGACTACAACACCTCTTCCTATAAGAGAGAAGGAAAGCTATACAGTACATCATGGCCATGGATATTCAAAATTTGTTCATGATAGCAATGGGATACACCAAGAACTGGTTATGTTTGTTCCAACTGATGAATCTATCAAAATTAGTATGATTAAGCTTAAAAACAAATCAAATTCTAAAAGAAAATTAACTCTTACAAATTATATAAGACCTGTAATGGGCGTTAGTGATCAGACTATGCAAAAGTATGTAATAACAGATATGAATGGTGATATAATGATTATTAAAAATCCTTATAATCCAGATTATTCATCTAGAATTAGTTATATGGCGTGTTCTGAAACGGTTAATTCCTATACAGGTGATAGATTAGAGTTTATGGGATTCAATGGAGAATTGAAAAATCCAGCTAGTTTAAAAAGAGAAACTTTATCAAATACTGTAGGAGCTGGATTTGATCCATGTGCTTGTATACAAACGTGTATTGAGCTTGACATTAATGAGGAGAAAGAAATTGTATTCTTATTAGGTCAAGATAGTGACATTCAAAATATACAATATGTGGTAGATGAATATACGAATGTAGATAAAGCTAAAAATGCATTAAATGATTCAATTGAAATGTGGGATGAGGTATTAGGAAAAATTCAAGTTAAGACTCCCGATATGTCTATGGATTTGATGTTAAATAACTGGCTTTCTTATCAAAACATATGTTGTAGAATATGGGCAAGGTCAGCTTTTTATCAATCTGGAGGTGCTTATGGATTTAGAGATCAACTTCAAGATTCTATGAATGCACTAAATTTAATTCCGGATCAAACTAGAGAACAAATACTACTTCACTGTGCACATCAGTTTGTTGAAGGTGATGTACAGCACTGGTGGCATCCTGGACCTAATGATGATAAGGGTATAAGAACTAAGTTTTCTGATGATTTACTTTGGCTACCTTATGCAACGATTGAGTATATAAAAAATACTGGAGATTATTCTATATTAAAAGAGGAAGTTCATTTTTTAGAAGAGGATGAATTAAAAGAAGAAGATGAAAGATATGGTGTACCTAAAGTATCTGAGGAAAAAGCATCTGTATACAATCATTGCATAAGAAGTATTGAGAGATCACTAAAGTTTGGAGAACATGGTATACCTCTTATGGGTTCTGGAGATTGGAATGACGGTATGAGTACTGTTGGAAATAAGGGAAAAGGCGAGAGTGTATGGCTTGGATGGTTTTTATACACTATTTTGGGTGATTTTTCGAAAATATGTGAGAAAATGAATGATCTGGATATTCAAAAAAAATACAATGACTATGCTGAAAAGATATTAAATTCAATAGAAGAAAATGCATGGGATGGTAAATGGTATAAAAGAGCTTATTTTGATAATGGAACTCCTCTAGGGTCTATAGAAAATTCGGAATGTATTATAGACTCATTAGCACAATCGTGGGCTGTTATATCAAATGGTGCTGATGAGTCTCGAAAAGAGGAAGCCATGGAATCTCTAAATAAGTATTTGATAAAAGAAAATGAAGGAATGATTCTTTTGTTCACACCTCCTTTTGATGAAGGTAATATGAATCCTGGATACATAAAGGGATACGTACCTGGAGTTAGAGAAAATGGAGGCCAATATACACATGCAGCAACATGGGTTATAAAAGCATATGCTATGATGGGAAAAGGAGATAAGGCGTGGAAACTTTACAATAGTATAAATCCTATAAATCACACTAGAACTAGAAAAGAATGTTTAAAATATAAGGTAGAACCATATGTTATGGCCGCTGATGTATACTCTACTAATTCTCATATAGGTAGAGGGGGATGGACTTGGTATACTGGAACAGCAGGATGGATGTACAAAGTTGGTATTGAGGATATTTTAGGATTGAAAAAATATGGTGATGAAATAGAAATAGATCCTTGCATACCTAAGGATTGGGAAGCGTATTTCATAGAATATAAACATGGTAAATCTAAATACAATATATCGATTAAAAATCATGATAAAGTAAATAACAATGTAAAATATATGATTGTTGATGGAAATAGAAATAACTCAAATAAACTAAAACTTATAGATGATAATAAAGAACATAATGTTGAGGTTATCTTAGGTTAATACAAAATTTAATTCAGGTGAATTATAAAAATTTCACCTGAATTAAATTATTTATATGTGAACAAAAGTAGCAATTATATTTAAGCAATAAATCATGTTAGGGCTTGAGAGACATAAGTCATGGTAGAGCATGAAGTGAATCTTTTATACATCATAAACAATATTAAAAATAATTTAATGTATTTGTATTGAAGTATTAATAAAAAAAATGTATAATTTAGATGGAATCGGTAACATACTTATCTTATAAGAATTCTTGAGTTTTTTGGGGGCGAGTCAAAATGGCTATAACTATAAAGGATATTGCAAAAAAAGCACAAGTATCTCGAACTACAGTATCAAGAGTATTAAATGACTCTGGATACGTGAAAGAAGAAACGAGAAAAAAAGTGATGGATGTAATTAAAGAATTAAACTATACACCTAGTGCAATCGCGAGAAGTTTATCTACAAGTAAAACAAATACTATAGGTATTATAGTTCCAGAAATAAACAATCCTTTCTTTGGAGAAATCATAAAAGGGATAAGTCAAATAGCAGACGAAAATAATTTGAATATAATACTTTGTAATACTGATGATAAACGAGATAAGGAACTTAAGGCACTTAAACTATTAAAAGAACAGCGAATAGAAGGAATAATAATAACTCCAACATATGCAGAAGATCATTTTAGTAGTGAATATTTAAATACTTTAGAGGATATAGGTATTCCTATTATATTACTTGATGGATATGTCAAATACTCAGAATTCAGTGGTATATTCATAGATCATATAAAAGGAGCTTATGATGCTACTAGTGCATTAATAAATGCTGGACATCAAAAAATAGCTATAATTAATGGTAAACAAAATTATACAATAACTAAAGATAGATTTAAAGGCTATGAAAAGGCTTTGAATGAAAACAATATACTTGTTGAAGATAAATATGTATTTTATGGAGACTTTGATTATGAAAGTTCATATGAGATTACAAAGCAAATATTAAACATGAAAGATAAACCAAGTGCTATATTTGTAACTAGTAATATGATGATTTTGGGAACTATAAAAGCATTATATGAACAAAATATAAATATTCCAAAAGAGATGGCTATAATAGGATTTGATAAATTGGAGCTAGTAAACATCTTAGGCATGAATATAAGTTCTGTAAATGGACCTACTATTGAAATGGGAAAAGCAGGAATGAAAATGCTTATAGATAAATTAAATAGTGTGTCTCCAGAAGACGAAATAAAAAGAAGGATAATAGTTCCGCAGCTTGTCCTAAAGGGATCAGAGAAGTTTGTACCATAATAATTTAAATGATATATAAAGTTGATTAACACAACCTACTAGAAATATTGTGTTTTTATAGGTTGGAATATAAATTAAAAAGGAGAGGTTAAAATGGAATTATCAAAGTACATAGACCATACTGTCTTAAAAGCTCAAACAACAGAGGATGACGTGAAAAAAGTTTGTAAAGAAGCAAAAGAATATGGATTTTTTTCAGTATGTATAAACCCATCGTATATAGAGTTTTCAAAAGAGCAATTAAAGGGATCAGATGTTAAAGTTTGTACAGTTATAGGATTTCCTTTAGGAGCAAATACTTCAGAAGTTAAGGCATTTGAAACTATAGATGCAATCAAAAAAGGTGCTGATGAAGTTGATATGGTTATAAATATAGGAGCTCTTAAAGATAAAAAATATGATTATGTTCAAAATGATATAAAAGCAGTTGTAGATGCAGCTGATGGAAAAGCTTTAGTAAAAGTTATAATCGAGACTTGTTATTTAACTGATGAAGAAAAGAAAATAGCTTGTGAACTTGCAAAAAAAGCAGGAACTGATTATGTTAAGACTTCTACTGGATTTGGAACAGGTGGATCAACACCACAAGACATAAAACTTATGAGAGAGACTGTTGGAGCTAATATAGGTGTTAAGGCTTCTGGAGGAGTGAGAAGCACAGAAGATGCAAAAGCTGTAATAGATGCTGGAGCATCGAGAATTGGAGCAAGTGCATCTATTAGTATAGTTACAGGAAATAAAGACTCAAATAGTGGATATTAATATATAATAAAAAGGTATAATTTCTAAATTGTGAAATTATACCTTTTTATTATAAGTGAAATCATGTTATGATTTGTTTGTTACATAAGCAAATGAGGCTGTAGTAGTATATTAAATTATAAGTTGATACTAACGATTTTGTAAATGTATCTAAAAATGTAAAACTTAGAAAAAATATGGCTGGAAAATGGGCTAAAGATGTAATATGTAAACCTAATATATAAAAAGTTTCATTTTATACAAGTAAATACTCAAAAACTATTGAAAATACACTATTAAAAATGTAGAATATATAAAGTACATTTATAAAGATGATGAAATATGAAATGGAGGAAAACAATGTTACAGGCTACTGGAATAGGATTAAGATATGGAGATAAACAATTATTTAAAGATGTTAACATAAAATTTAATAAAGGAAATTGCTATGGAGTAATAGGTGCTAATGGAGCTGGAAAATCTACATTTTTAAAGGTATTATCTGGAGAGGTAGAAGCGAATGAAGGAGATATATCTATAACTTCTGGAGAAAGATTATCTGTATTAAGACAAGATCATTTCCAATATGATGAAGAAGTTGTAATAAATACAGTTATTATGGGACACAAAAGATTACATCAAATAATTAAGGAAAAAGATGAATTATATGCAAAAACTGACTTTACAGATGAAGACGGAATAAAAGCTGCTGAACTTGAAGGTGAATTTGCTGAATTAAATGGATGGGAAGCAGAAACAGAAGCAGAAATGATTTTGATGGGTCTAGGAATACTTAAGGATTTACATTATAAGCAAATGAAGGAGTTATCAGGTGCTGAAAAAGTTAAAGTATTATTGGCTCAGGCTTTATTTGGAAAACCGGATATACTTCTTATGGATGAGCCTACTAACCACTTGGATTTTAAATCAATTAACTGGTTAGAAAACTTTATTATGGATTTAGAAGACACTGCTGTAATAGTAGTATCGCATGATAGACATTTCCTAAATAAAGTATGTACTCATATGGCAGATGTGGACTTTGGAAAAATACAAATGTATGTTGGAAATTACGATTTCTGGTATGAATCTAGTCAATTGTTATTACAAATGGCTAAAGATCAAAATAAAAAGACGGAAGAAAAGGCTAAGCAATTAAAAGACTTTATTGCAAGATTTAGTTCAAATGCATCTAAGGCAAAACAAGCTACATCTAGAAAAAAACAATTAGACAAACTTACAATAGAAGATATTCAACCATCTAGAAGAAGATACCCTTTTGTTGGATTTAGCCCTGAAAGAGAAGTTGGAAATGAATTGTTGACAGTAGAAGGAATATCTAAGACTATAGATGGTGTTAAGGTTTTAGATAATATAAGTTTTAGATTGGAAAAAGACGATAAAGTCATATTCCTAGGAGATGAAATAGCTAAGACGGCATTGTTTGATATATTAATGGGAGTTTTAGAACCTGACGAAGGAAGCTTCAAATGGGGAGTTACAACATCTCAAGACTATTTACCTAAAAATCATAATGATTACTTTGATGGCATTGAAATGTCATTAGTTGACTGGTTAAGACAATATTCAGAAGAAAAAGCTGAAAGTTTTATAAGAGGATTTTTAGGAAGAATGCTTTTCTCTGGAGAAGAAGCGCTTAAAAATGCAAATGTATTATCTGGAGGAGAAAAAGTTAGATGTATGTTATCTAAGCTTATGTTATCTAATGCAAATATATTAGTTTTAGATGAGCCTACAAATCATCTTGACCTTGAATCGATAACATCTGTGAATAAAGGATTAATTAATTTTACTGGAAGTATACTATTTACATCTCATGACCATCAGTTTATAGAAACTATAGCTAATAGAATAATAGAAATAACTCCAAATGGACTAATGGATAGAAGTATGAAATTTGATGAGTATTTAGAAAATAAAGATATACAATCCAAATTAAAAGAAATGTACAAATAAGAAGATGCTTATGCATCTTCTTTTTGTTATTACTCCATCATTGATATGAGTTTTTTATTTAATAACAATAAAACAAATCCTAACAATATAGATCCAACTGCTATAGTTCCGAAAATCTGCATATGAGTAAAGGTATCCATTACAGAAGCTACCATTCCTGCAACCTTATTTGCAACGGCACTACTTAGTAGCCAAACTCCCATTAAAAAAGAAGCGAGTTTTGGAGGAGATAATTTACTAACCATTGAAAGACCTACTGGAGATAAGCAAAGTTCTCCTACAGTGTGTAACAAATATGCACCTATAAGCCATAACATATTAGCTTTTACAGCAACATCATTTCCAGCTGATCCTCTTTGTAAAACAGCTCCTACCATTAATAAGAAACCTAAACCAAGTAAAACAAGACCGATTGACATCTTTTGAGGAGTAGATAAGTCCCCTTGTTTTCTTTTTGATAATTTAATCCATAAAGCGCCCATTATAGGACCTAAAGTAACACAAAATACAGGGTTTAATGATTGGAACCATGTGATTGGAACTAAGAATCCTCCAATATCTCTATTTATAAAATCTCTTGTATATATAGTAAGTGAAGCGCCGGCTTGTTCAAATCCAGCCCAGAAAAATATTACAAAGAATGATAGTATAAATATTGAAGCAACTCTTTTCTTTTCTTGATGAGTTAATGGATGATTATCACTAGCTTTTTTAGTATTTGAAGATTTAGTAACAGGATGTTTTCCGATATCACCTAAATATTTGTTAGCAAGGCACATAAATCCTATTTGACCTAAAACCATACCTATACCTGATACCAAGAAACCGTATCTATACGCATAGGATATAATTTCGCCACCTGACTTTTGAGCAAATAATTGTTCTGCTATTGCTCCACATATTAATGGAGCGAAAAAAGCACCTATATTTATGGCCATATAAAATATCGTATAAGCTGCATCTTTTCTAGCATCAGTTTTATCATATAAATTTCCTACAATAGCAGACATATTAGGTTTAAAAAAACCATTTCCTAATATTAAAAGTAAAAGTGCTAGATATAACATTGATTTGGTGTGAGTTGCAAATAAAGCAAACTGACCAAACATAATTAAAAAACCACCTATAATGATAGCTTTTCTATGACCTAAATATCTGTCTGCTAACCATCCACCTATAAGTGGGGTTAGATAAACCATACCTGTAAAATTACCGTAAATGATACCCGCAGACTTGGTATCGAAACCAAGACCACCTTTTACAAGCTGTGTTGTTAAAAATAACATTAAAAGGCCTCTCATACCGTAATAACTAAATCTTTCCCACATTTCAGTAAAACAAATTACATAAAGACCTATGGGATGTTTCTTTGACTGATCAAGTTTTTTTGATACAGACGAATTTGGCATATTACTCCCTCCTAGATTGTTTGATTAAAAATATCTTAAAAAAAGATAATTTTATATATTATTTTAACATTATGTGTAAAAAATAACAATCTAAATGTTGAAAAATTCAAAAAATAAAAAAGGTTAAATTTGGTCTAAATATACATACAATTAAAGATAATAATAATATAAATGTCTTTTAACGAGTAATAAATATATAAGGGAGGTATAAATTTAAATGAAAAGAATGTGTACTTTTTTTGTTATAGGTATATTATTTATAGGTGTATTTTTTATATATTCAAATAATAAAGATTATAAAGTTTTCAAAAATGAAAATGATAAAAAATATAATATAGATATGAAAAGAAATATATTATCGCTAATGATGGGATATGGTGAACATATTGTAGATATTGATAAATCCAATGATAAGATATATTTAATAATGAAATCTGGAAATAAAATACTATATGATGACAAAAAAAATAAGACTATTCAAGAAAAAATAAATAATCCGGATTTACAAGATATGATGGAAGAAGGATATAATTTAAATTGTATATACGACATAGCGAATAATGACCCTGGTAGAATAAGGCATTATCAATTATTAAAAGAAGTATATGGCAATACAAAAAAAGAAATAGAAGTTAATTTGAAAAATTTAAGATTTGGAAATAAATACTATGCATTTAATGATAAGAATAATGCTTATAAAAATTTAAATAAATCTATAAATGAAGTTATAAATATTTGTAAGGCTGATAATAGAATATATAAATATATGTATCCTATAAGTGGAACTTTTAACTATAGAGTTATATCTGGGACTAGCAGATTAAGTCCTCACTCATTTGGAATAGCTATTGATTTGGCTAGTGATAAGAGTGATTATTGGAAATGGGCATCAAAAGAAGCAGGACAAAATAGATTGAAATCCTATCCAAGTAATCTTGTTAGAATATTTGAAAATAATAACTTTATATGGGGTGGAAAATGGAAACATTTTGATATACTGCATTTTGAATATAGACCAGAATTTATATATAAAGCAAAACATTTTAATGATGATCTAGATGAATGTAAATATTGGTATGATGGAGTTGATATAAAAGATGAGAAGACAAAATTTTATATAAAGTTAATAAATAATAAAATAAAATGATATTAGAATACAGATTAAATGCAAAAGCTATAAGTATATGAAAAGCATGAAGTTAAAAAATAACAATATATTATTATTGTTTTGTGGAAGTTTAATATATGTAGTAGAGAGGATAGAAGGCCCTAAATGATTGTGTTACTCATCTTCAGAAGAATTATCAAATTTCGGAGTGGTTACGAAATTGTATCATAAAGTTCTTAACATTGACATTGAAAATAAAAAAAATATTGTGAATTTAAAGATAGATGAAAGCTTTGAAGATGATTTCGATAAATTGATAATTAATATACGGTCTTGTCCTATAATATCAATGGAATAAAATTAGAGAATATAGTATTATATAAAAATTTATAATTCAAAAGATATAATTAAAAAATTTAAAGAGGCTAAAAATATTGTCGGTGTTGTCTATATAGATGTGAGGCGTTTTAATAAAATAGAAAAATGTTACATTAACACATATTCAAAATACAATATTAAATAAATATTTAGATTTGAATATAATAATAAAGAAGAAGGGGAATTTATTAAGCATTCAGTAAATTTGGAATTGGTTCAAATGTTTTAATATTTTAAAGGTTGCTTATGATGAAAAATATCAAATAATAGTAGGTGCACAGAATTTTAATAAGTCTCGGAATATACTAAATTCAGCCGGTTTAGAAAGTTGGATTTAGTAAATAAAGAAAGAAGTCTTTATAAAAAAATAAAGACTTCTTTTTCATTCTATTTGTTTAGCTTATACAAAAAAATATAGAATATATAGAAAAAACAATATATATAAAATAAAGAAAATGTATTAAAAAGATAAATCAAGATAAAGAAAATAACTAATATAAGAAAAATTAAGAATATAGTGTGAAAAAGCTAGGTTATTGTAAATAAAATAATAAAATGTTAATATCGTATGTAAAATAATATTTTATTATATTTTAAAACGAAATTTAAGTTTATAAAAACTTAAATTTTGAAAAAAATCAAATAGAAAGAGGAGATTACAATGACTTTAGCTCAAAATCAAGAAGAAAACGTTGTAGAACAAAGTAAAAAACATCCTCCTGGGTTGTATATGCTATTTTTTACTGAAATGTGGGAAAGGTTTAGCTACTATGGTATGAGAGCACTTCTTATAATGTATCTAACTACTGAATTGGTACAAGGTGGACTGGGTATTGAAAAAAGTACAGCAGCTCTTATATATGGATGGTTTACTGGTCTTGTGTATTTCACCCCTATAATAGGTGGGTATATTTCTGATAAATATTTAGGGCAAAGAAAAGCCATTACAATAGGTGGTATAACTATGGCTCTTGGACAATTCGCTTTATTTTCACAACAAAGTAAAACGTTTTTATATTTAGGATTATTTTTGCTTATAATAGGAAATGGTTTTTTTAAACCGAATATATCTACTTTAGTTGGAAAATTATATCCGGATGGAGATAAAAGAAGAGATGCTGCATTTACAATATTCTACATGGGAATAAATGTTGGTGCATTTCTAGCGCCTTTAGTATGTGGAACTTTAGCAGAAAGCACTTTTGCAAGAAGACAAGGTGATATGATTGTTCACTATGGATTCAAATATGGATTTCTAGCAGCTGCTATAGGAATGGTTTTAGGACAGATTGTATTTAATTTACTTGCTAATAAATACCTTGGAGATATAGGTAAAGCACCTGTAGCTATAAAAGATAAGAACAATAAAGAAAAAATAGATAGACCTCTTACGAAGAAAGAAAAAGAGAGAACAACAGTTATATTCATATTAGCTACATTTGTTGTAGTGTTTTGGGCTGGATTTGAACAAGCTGGAAGTTCGCTTACTATATATACTCAGGACTACATAAATAGAAATATAGGATCTTTTGAAGTACCGGTATCTTGGTTCCAATCATTAAATCCTTTTTTCATAGTGTTACTTGCACCTGTTTTATCTAAGATTTGGATAACGTTATCCAAAAGAGAGCAAGGGGATTTAAAGATACCTGTTAAGATGGCGTTGGGTTTAATTTTGCTAGGTTTAGGATTTTTATTAATGGTAGGAGCTGTTTTACAAAGAGGAGGATCTGATGATATAGCTATAAAAGCTAATATGATGTGGCTTGTTGGCGCATACTTATTCCACACTTTAGGAGAACTTTGCTTGTCTCCGGTAGGACTTTCTATGGTTAGTTCTATAGCACCGGTTAAATATGCATCAGCTCTTATGGGAGTTTGGTTATTAAGTAGTTTTGTTGCACAAATAGTTGGAGGGTATATAGCTTCTTACGTAGAAAAACTTGGTCACTTACAGATATTCGGTGGAATAGCAGTTGTTTCTATTGTAGTAGGTTTACTATTAATAACTTTAAATAAGAAATTAGTATCTATGATGGAGTAAAAAAAGATGATTTAATCATCTTTTTTTTGTATATTTATATTTAAATATGAACAAATATATATAAATTGTTATATTCGCATAAAAATGATAGTATAATATAGATGGTAAACTTATTTATGAGGAGATGGGAATTTAAATGGATTATAATTCGAAATTAAAAGACAAACACATAGATACTCTATTTGAAGTTATACTAAAAATCAATACTATAGAGGAATGTTATATGTTCTTTGAAGATATATGTACGGTAAAAGAATTAAAATCTATATCACAAAGGTTACAAGTAGCAAAAATGTTAAGAAACAACAAAACGTATACGGAAATAGAAGAAAATACAGGAGCCAGTACAGCTACTATAAGTAGAGTTAGCAGGTGTTTAAATTATGGAGCAAATGGATATAATATTATGCTTGATAGAATGGATCAGAAATAGAAACCTTATATTATAAGATTTCTATTTTTTTGAATATATTAGTATAGAAAAATAAAGATAAACTTAGAGCTATAGGTATTAGTGAAAAAGCTATATATGGTGATAAAGAAGTGGATAAAATGCCCATCAGACTATTCATAAGCATATTTATAACAGAAACAAATGATAATATTAATCCCATTATATATGAAGTATTTTCTTTAAATGCTTGTCCTATTATAGTTATTGTAGTTGGAAAAATTATTGAAAAGAAAAATCCTGAAAGTGATATTAATATTACAAAATTAGATTTCAATAAATATCCACTCAAAAATAAGATTAATGACATCGATAAATAAATTAGCATAGATTTTTTTATACCTAATCTATGAACTACAAAACCTCCTGTTAATCTTCCTAAAGTGAATACTAGAAAGAAAACAGCAGAATAGTGAGTTGCTTTGTCTATTGTAAAATTATATGAAGTTTGTGCAAAGTTAACAAACCAATTTAAAAAGCCTACTTCGGAAAAAACATATAGACCTTGTGCAAATATGAATAATAAAACTAGTTTATTTTTTAAAGTCTTAATTATATTTAATTTCAGGTTTACAGGTTCAACCTTTGGAAATTTAGTAAATAATATAAAAACTAGAGATAATAACATTAATCCACTGTTTATTAAGAAAATATCTCTAAAAGTAAAACCTTTTAGAATCATATTTCCAGAGAATTTTTGACTTATACTAACTCCTAAGCCGTAAAAAAAGTGAGTAAGGTTTATAAGTATTGTGCTATAAGTAACAAATAAAATTGGAGATACAGAATTCACTGATATCCCTTGAAGACCTGTACCGACGTTTGTTATAAATACAGAAATTAGCAATATTGTAAAAGTAGGAGAGATAGATGTTATAAGGTAAGAAATACCTATTATTATAGTGGAAAAAACAAGAATTTTTTTTTGTCCAAATTTAGAACAAAGGATACCTCCTGCGTAGGTTGAAATTATGTATCCGAATATTGAAAGAGAGAACATAAGACCTATTGAGGAGTCAGAAATTTGGAATACTTCCTTAAATTGAGAAACAAATACTCCTTTTATACTTTCGCAAAAACCTATAGTAAGCATGTTGAGAAAAATAAAAAATATTGCTGGTTTGTATTTTATGTTTTTTATCATGGTTATTGTCCTTTCTAAATTTGTTGGTTTATTGAAATAAAAATAGATTAACACAAATTTATTATAAAGTCTACATTATATATCTTTTCGTTTGTATATTTAAATATATAAGATAATAAACAATTAATCCCATTTGGGTTTAATATTGTCAAAAATGTAGGATAAAGTATATAATTATTAGAGTTGATAAATGGACAAAAACATACAAAGGATGATATAATTCTATGTAGAAAAATGTTTTTTGTCTTATAATCGTTAGTAAAATTAAATTTAAAATACTTGATTGGTAAATTAAATAAGTTAAGATATAGAAATTTTTATCCGGAATATAAAACTCTTAAAATTCTATCCTCCTTAAAATTGGAGATAAGAACTTAATGGTTTCTAGATTAGCTTAACTAAAAATTCAATCTTAATTAAATTTTATTTCATATAATAATTTTAAAACACGAATTTTATTACTTGTCGATGCAATAAATAAAATATAACATTTATTGTATTTATTGCGAATTTTAAGTAGTGTAGATTGGAATTTTAGGTTGTTTTGGGTTGTAATGGGTAATTGTGGGCAATGTGTTGAATAATAATTAGGAAATTAGTAGTATTTTATTAAAATTATATTGTGAATAGTTTAAGCCTTAGGTAATATATATATAAGCAGTTTATAAAAAGGCTATAAAATATAAAACTTAGGAAAAAACTAGAAGGGGGAAATATGAAACTGAATGATAATATAAACTTATTGAGTAAAAGTCTTGATGCATATTCTATTAGACAAAATGCTATAAATAACAATATATCAAATTCTAATACTCCTAATTACAAAAGAAAGGATGTTGAATTTGATAAAATACTAAGAAAAATGACAAATGAAAATGAGATAAATATAAAAACAACTGATCCTAAACATATAGGAAATGATGTTAGAAATATGGATTTAAACCCAAAAATTATCGTTGATAAGAATACAAAATCGAGACTTGATGGAAATAATGTAGATATAGATGTAGAAATGGCAGAGTTAAGCAAAAACTACATAAAATATAATGTAGTAAGTCAACAGATAACAAGTGCATTTAAAAGATATAAAAATGCAATAAATGGAGGAGGTAGATAATATGTCATTATTTGGATCTATAAATATAAGTTCTTCGGGTCTAACTGCGGAAAGGTTAAGAATGGATATAATATCTAAAAACATAGCCAATGCTAACACAACAAGAACAGCAAATGGAACTCCATATAAAAGACAAGTAGTTACATTTAAAGCAGCTGAAACAGAGTCTTTTAAAACACATTTAAATAAACATATGAATAAAAATAATGATATAGGAAATGGAGTGGAGGTAACTGGTGTAAAAGAAGATCAGAGTTCGTTTAAAAGGGTTTATGATCCAGGGCATCCAGATGCTGATAAAAAAGGATATGTTTTAATGCCAAATGTTAATATAGTAACGGAAATGGTAAATATGATTTCTGCTACAAGAGCTTATGAAGCAAATGTAACTGCATTAAATTCAAGTAAAAGTATGATGATGAAGGCGTTAGAGATTGGTAGATAAAGGGGTGTAGTATTGTGCAAGTTCAAGGTGGGAAAATTCATAACCTAACTATCGGTAGTACAGAAAATAACATTAAAAAGTCTGCTGATTCAAAAATAGAGTTTAAGGACTTCTTAAACAAAGCAGTTTATTCTGTAAGTGATATGGAGAAAAAATCAGATGAAATGAATTTGAAGTTTATAAGTGGAGAAGTTGATAATATTCATGAAGTTATGATTGCAACACAAAAGGCAGATATAGCGATACAAACATTTACAGAAGTAAAAAGCAAGATAATGGATGCGTATAAGGAAATTATGAGAATACAAATATAGCAATATACCTAGCTTGGAATGAGGTGTATAAATGGGTGAAAATTTTTTGAAAATAAAAGAAGCTGTAGTTAAGTTTTTAAATAAATATACTAAAAAACAAAAAATAAATGTATTTATTGGATTTATATTGATATTAATTATAAGTACACTAACTATATTAAATATAACAAAACCTGAATATAGTGTTTTGTATAAAGATTTGGATATAAAAGAATCTGCAAATATAACCAAAAATCTAGATGAACTCCAAATTGATTATAAGATAAATGATGAGGGGACTATACTAGTTAAGAAAGATCAGATAAACAAAATAAAAATGGATTTATCGACAAAAGGTATACCTAGTACTAAATTTTCATACGATGATTTATTAAATAAAAATACAATGTTTATGAGTGAAGATGAAAAAGATAAAGCTTTTAACTACGCTCTTCAAAATCAAATAGGATCTGTTATAGAAGAAATGCCTGCTATTAAAAAAGCTGATGTTAATTTGAGTATACCAAAAGACTCTACATTTATATTAGACGAAAATAAAGAAAATGCTAAGGCATCTGTAGTAATAGAGTTAAATGATGGTTTTAGTTTAAATAAGCAAAGTATAGAAGGTATAGCATTTTTAGTATCTAATTCTGTTCAAGGATTAAGTGTTGAAAATATAACGATTCATGATTCTACTGGACGAGTTCTTAATAAAAAAGATAATGAAGGGTCTTATGAATCTACAAATCAGTTAGAGATTCAAAACAAAGTGAAAGAGGATATTGAAAATAATTTAGTGGAATTTTTATCTACTATATATGGATATGGTAATGTATCTGTTATGGCTAGTGTTAAACTTAATTTTGATACTGATATAACTGAAACAAAAGAATATAGTACTCCTATAGAAGGAGAAGAAAACGGTCTTATAAGAAGTATGAAAGAAAAAAATGAATCAGTTAAGAATTCTCAAAATGGAGGAGTACCAGGAACTGATAGTAATACTGAAGAAATAACTAAGTATCAACAAGAAGAAAGTGGGGATTCTGCATATAATGATTTTGATAAAACTGTAAATTATGAACTTAATGAAATAGTTAGAAAAGTTGAAAAAGCTAAAGGACAGATACAAGATATAACCGTAGCAGTAGTGCTTAATAGTGAGATATTACCTGACAAAGAACTGACTGAGGAAAAGAAAAAAGAAATAGTCGGTTCAGTGTCTAGTGCTGCAGGAATAGACACTAAAAGAGTGGAGGTATATGCACAATCATTTAATAATACTTTAAATGAAGGTGTAGATGAAATAGACAAAGGAAAGTCGAATATGCCTATTTGGACTATTGTATTAATAATATTGCTTATATTAATACCTGTATTTATATGTATATTATATATTATCAAACTAAAAAAAGAAAAAGAAAAAGAAGTAAAGATGGAAGAAGAATCTCAAAATATAAATATAATGCAAGAAGAAATAGAGGAATTAGAATTAGATATAAAAGAGTCTGGATATAAAAAGAGTATAGAAAATCTTGTTAATAAAAATCCGGAAATAGTAGCTCAGCTATTAAAAAGCTGGATAGATGAGGAATAAGAGGTGATTGAGTTTGGCAAAGAAAAGTAAAAATGAGATAAATGGTAAGCAAAAAGCAGCTATACTCTTAATAACACTTGGACCTGAATATTCTGCTAAAATGTTTAAATATTTATCTGAAGAAGAAATAGAAGAGATAACACTAGAAATTGCTAATATGAAAAAAGTAGAATCGGAAGTGAAAGAAAAAATATTGCAAGAGTTTTATGAAGTTTGTTTAGCACAAGAGGTTATATCAGAGGGTGGAATAGGATATGCAAAAGATGTATTAGAAAAGGCTTTAGGTCATGATAAGGCTCTAGAAATTATTAATAGATTAACAGCATCATTACAAGTTAAACCTTTTGATTTTGCAAGAAAGGCTGATCCGTCTCAAATTGTGAATTTCATACAAAATGAACATCCTCAAACTATAGCGTTAATATTATCGTATTTAGACTCTGAAAAATCCGGTCAGATACTTTCGAGTCTTTCTCATGATAAGCAATCTGAAGTTGCAAGAAGAATTGCTACTATGGATAGAACTTATCCAGAGGTTATAAAAGAAATAGAATTAGTTCTTGAAAATAAATTGTCAAATCTTGTTACGGAAGACCATACAACTGTTGGTGGAGTTCAGTCTATTGTTGATATATTAAATTCTGTGGATAGAGGAACTGAAAAGTATATTATGGAAGATCTTGAAATGTCAGATCCTGAACTTGCAGAAGATATTAAAAAGAGAATGTTTGTATTTGAGGACATTATTACACTTGATAATGTATCTATACAAAGGTTTATTAGAGAAATTGATAATAATGAGCTTGCAGTTGCGTTAAAAGGTGCAACACAAGAGGTTGCAGAACTTATATTCTCTAATATGTCAAAACGATTAGCGGACATGATAAAAGAGGATATGGAATTTATGGGTCCTGTTAGATTGAAAGATGTAGAAGAGGCTCAACAGAAAATTGTTAATAACATACGAAAACTAGAAGAATCTGGAGAAATAGTAATCTCAAGAGGTGGAGGAGATGAACTAATTGTCTAGAATTATAAAACATAATCAAGTCAATATTAGTGAAGAAAAAATTGTTGGGTTTGAATCTCCAAAAGTTATAGAGGATAACCAAACATACGAAAAAAATTTAAAAATAGAAAACGAAATAAATAATCTCATCTTAAAAAAAAATGATGTTTTGAAAGAAATAGAACTTATAAAACAAAATGCTATAAAAGAAAAAAATAATATAATAGAAACAGCTAACAAAGAATATGAAAATATTATAAGTTCAGCTAATGAAAAGGCAAAATTAGAGTTAGATAAGCATAAACAAGAAGGTTATCAAAAAGGTTATGAGGAAGGTTTTGAATACGGACAACAAAAAAGTATAGATAAGTATGAAGCAGAAATAGATGAGGCTATTAATATAAAAAACAATGTTATTCAATGGAAAAAAGATCAGATAGATAAACTAGAAAAAGATATTATAGATTTAGTAATAAATTCAGTTGATAAGATTATTAAAGTGAAACTAGAGGAAAATGATGAGATAATATTAAATCTTATAAAAGAAGCTCTGAATAAATTGACTTTCACTGAAAAGTTGATAGTTAGAGTGAGTGGCGAGGATTTTGAAAAAGTTAACTCATCAAGAGATAAGATACTTGCTATGTCAGGGTATATAGAAGATATTCAAATAAAAGTAGACAAGTCTCTTGAAAAGGGTGATTTAATCATAGACACTAACGCAGGAACTGTTAATCCAAGTATAAAGAATCAATTTGAAATAATAAAAGAAGAATTTTTAAGTCTAGTTTAGGATGATGATAATAATGAAGTCTATAGATGTATCTAAATATTTTCAAAAATTGGAAGAAGTTAATTTGATTCAGTATACAGGAAGGGTATCTCAAGTCGTAGGTCTTACTATAGAGTCGAAAGGACCTGCTGTAAAACTGGGAGAATTATGCTTTATATACCCTATAAAATCTGAAAAATCAATATTAGCTGAAGTTGTAGGATTTAAATCAGAAACTGTACTATTAATGCCTCTTGGAGAAATGGATGGAATAGGACCAGGAAGTAAGGTTATAGCCAGTGGGCATGGGCTTGAGGTGAAGGTTGGAGAAGAATTGTTAGGAAGAGTTTTAGATGGACTAGGAAATCCTATAGATGATAAAGAAAAATTAAATCTAAAACTTAATTATCCTGTTATGAATCAACCTCCGAACCCACTTAAAAGAGAAAAAATAGATACACCTCTGCCTTTAGGAGTGAAGGCTTTAGACGGTATATTAACATGTGGTAAAGGGCAAAGAATAGGTATATTTGCGGGTTCTGGAGTAGGTAAATCAACACTTTTAGGAATGATTGCTAGAAACACAAAGGCAGATATAAATGTAATAGCACTAGTAGGAGAAAGAGGAAGAGAAGTAAGAGAATTTATAGAAAATGATTTACAAGAAGAGGGGTTGAAGAGATCGGTATTAGTAATTGCAACATCAGATCAACCACCCCTAGTTAGGATGAAAGGTGCATTACTTGCAACTTCTATAGCAGAATACTTTAGAGATATGGGTAAAAATGTAATACTTATGATGGATTCTTTAACTCGTTTTTCTATGGCGCAAAGGGAAGTAGGACTTGCTATAGGAGAACCTCCTGTTACAAAAGGGTATACACCATCTGTTTTTGCAGTATTACCAAAACTTTTAGAAAGAGCAGGAAACTCAGATAAAGGATCTATTACAGGTTTGTATACTGTTCTTGTAGATGGTGATGATATGAATGAGCCTATAGCTGACGCTGTAAGAGGAATACTTGATGGACACGTGGTATTGTCAAGAAACCTTGCTAATAAAAATCATTACCCTGCTATAGAGGTATTATCAAGTGCAAGTAGAGTTATGAGTAATATAACAAATAAAGCGCATATACAGGCTGCTAATAAACTCAAAGACCTGTTAGCAACCTATAGAGAAGCTGAAGATTTGATAAATATAGGTGCTTATGCACCAGGATCTAATTCTAAAATTGATATGGCTATACAGAAAATAGACGAGATTAATTCTTTTCTGAAACAGTGGACACACGACAAATTTGAATATGATGATGTTATAAGCAGTTTACTTAATATGTTTAAAGAATAGAGGTGTGTTTATTGAAATATAAATTTAGGTTTGAAAAAATATTAGAAATAAAAGAAAAACTAGAAGAAAATAAGAAAATGGAAATAAATGAAATTAATAATATGATTGATAATATTAAACTTCAAATAGAAGAACTAAATAAAATTAAAGAAACTAAAAATTGTCAGATTAAAGAAAATATGAATGCTGGGACTAGTATTAACGAGATAAAGCTTATGAATGAATTTATACATTTGATAAATATAAAAATTAGAAATTTATTTGAAAATTTAAAATCAGCTCAAAATAAATTGGATGTAAAAAAAAATGAGTACATACAAATTATGAGAGAGAAAAAGACTTTTGAAAAAATAAAAGAAAAAGATATTGTTAAATTTAATGAAAAAATTAAAAAAGAAGAGGAAAAGTTTGTAGATCAGATAGTTACATTTAAACACAGTATGAGTAACTAGGAGGAAGATATGGAAGAAAATGTACAAGAAATGGACAAACCTAAAAAGAAAAAAAGAATACCTCTAATGGTAATAGGTGTTTTGCTCACAACTTTTGCAATTCTTTATTATACAAATACTCAGATAAGTACAATGACTAATAATATTTTTAAAAAATTACCTATTGTCGGTGAGCGTTTTGAACAAATACCATCTTTGAAAGAGAAAGAAGAAAGAAAGAATAAACTAGCAAGATATTATTTAACACTAGATGAAGATAGAGCTATTGATAAACTAATAATTATGGAAAAAGAAGATAAAAAATTATACGAAGATATAATTATGAAAATGAAAAAATATGATTTATCGTCTACTAATGAATTAGTTCAAAAAATAAGAGATAAAAAAATTAAAAAAGATATACTTCAAAGAGAAATAGATTCAATAGAACAAGAAAGAGCATTATATATTGAAGAACTTTCTAAAAATTATACAAAACTAGGGTTGTTAGGAACTATTCAAGGTTTAGAACAAAATATAATAGATTTAAATTTAAATTTTGAAGATGCTGCAAAAATCATCGAAAAGTTCAAACCTGAATATGGTGCAAAAGTACTGTATTATATGGATCAAAATATATCCCAGAGTATAAACGAAAACTTATCTCAAAAATATTTTAAAGATATACAAAATCAAACTCAATTATATAAAAAGTATATATATGATATGAAGACTTTATCCGATATATATTCAAATAAAAATATTGAAGAAGCAAGTATGCAATTACAGAATAAAAATGCGTATTCAGCACAAAATTTGGGTACTATATTTGCTAATATGGATTATTTGCAAGCAAGTAAGATACTTTGTGAATTTGAAGATAGTGATTATTTGGATAGTGTTTTAAAAGAAATAAAGCTTTTTGAGCAACTAAATGAAAATGAAGAAACTGTTAAAGGTATATCTGAAGATATAAATAATACATTGAAGGTGTTGGAGGTATATAAAAGGGATTTAAAAACTCTAAAATTATCTTATGAAAAGATGAACTCAACAGAGGTATCTGATTTAGTAAATGAAATGACATCAAGTAAACCAAAATATAAAGAATATAAAATAGATGAAGAAAAAAGTTTTATAATAACAGAAGAAGATCTTATGATAGAAGTTTTAAAACAATTAAAACCTAAATTATTATCTGAAGTTATATCAAATTTAGATAATAAAAAATCAGCAGAAATAAGCAGAAAAATAGGATTACCAAAACAATAAAAAAGGGGGGAGAACTATTGAATAATTTAATGCCTATAAATTTTAATATGACAAAAGATTATATAAAAAAATCGAATAAAAAAGATAATGTGAATGATAAATTGGATTTTAGAAAAAAACTAGATTTTCATTCAAAAAAAAATGATAATAAGGACATAAATACTAATAAAAAAAATGAAAAAAAAGATATAAGAAAAGATATTAAGAAACAAGATAAAGAAGAAATAAGTACTGAAGTTAAAGACATTAAGAAACAAGATAAAGAAGATATAAGTACTGAAGTTAAAGATATTAACGAATCTGAAGTACTCAATGTTGATGAAAATAAAAATATAGTAATTGATGAAAAGCAAACTAAAGAAGATTTAGAAAATATAATGTCTATTTTGCAAAGTCTTAATATAGAAGTTGATAATAAAAAAGAAATGGAAAATATCCAAAAAAATATTGATGAACTAATTGAAAAAATTGATAATGGGCAAATAAATATCGAAGATTTTGAAAAGATGTTCATAAAATTAGAAGATGCTGATTTCATACCTAAAGAAGTAAAATCGGAAATATTAAATAAATTAGAATTAATAGGTGATCAAAAGAATATTAACTCAAAATATATAAAAATAGATGATGTGAATGTTGAAAAAGATACAAATGGTGATGAAAATATAAAAGAAGATCATAGAAAAATAGAAGAAGATGGCACAAAACACGAAAACTTACAAAATAAAAATTTGAATTTAAATGAAATAAATAAAGATTTAAATCAAAATACAAGTTATAATCAAGATGAAGATTTAGATAACATAAATAAAAATTTTTTAATAAAAGATAGACAAGATGAAACAGAAGATGTATTGAATTTCCAAAATCTAAATGTCGGTAAGATAACGAGTGGAATAAAGACAATTACAGGTCCTTCAATTAAGAACCAGATGAGCAATATAGATTCTTATAATATAATTAAGCAAATTACAAAAGAAAGTAGAATAATTACAAATAAAAATAATTCAAGTATACAGATGCAGTTAGAACCAGAACATTTAGGCAAGTTGACACTTAAGGTTGTATTAGAAAGAGGAATTTTAAGTGCTAAATTTATGGCAGAAAATGAAGAGGTAAAAACAGCTATAGAGGATAATATGGAGGCACTTAAGAATAGTCTTTCTGAACAAGGTATTACTATACAAAGTTTAAGTGTATCTGTAAACAGTCAAGGGGATCTTAATAAGCATAAAAACATATTAGAAGCTATGGCTTATAATAAAAAAATAAGTAAAAATATAGATATAGAATTAGATGAACAGCAGAATGAAATAGAAAATCCATATCTTTTTGAAGATGATAACTTCAATGGATTAGCATAGGGAGGAATATAATGTCGGATATAACAGGTGTTGGATACAATAATTTCACAAAATATACTGGCTCGGGGAAGGTGATTTCTCCCGATAATACTAAGGTTGATTCAAAAAATGAAACTACAACTACAACTGCAACTGCAGCTACAAACGCAATTAAAACTGCAACCAAAAAAAATGGAGACCTTGGAAAAGATGATTTTTTACATCTACTGACAACTCAGTTAAAATATCAAGACCCTTTAAAGCCTATGGAGGATAAGGAATTTATATCTCAAATGGCACAGTTTAGTTCTCTTGAACAAATGACGAACTTGAACACATCATTTCAAGATGTATTTGAAGGTATAAAATCTTTAAATAATAACTTTGTAACTGCGAATAAGAATGTAGAAGAACAAATAGATGAACTTATAAAAGAATTAAAAGATTTAAGTGGTAATTGGTGTGATATAACAAATAGTCAAATAGGTGAGCTGAAAAATAAAAGTATAGACGAAATTCCAGCGAATACAACAGCACAACAATTAATTGATGGATTAACAATACCAAATGAAGCAATAGCAAAAATATATGACAAAGATGGAAATGCTGTAGCAGATAGTACGAAGCTAACTTCAGATATGAAATTGGTAATAAAATTAGAAAATGAAGATGGTACTACAAAAGAAAAAAAATACGATATAAATGTCAAAGATCAAATAATAGAATAGTATAAAATTATTAGCACTTAATTAATAAGTTCTGGGGAGGTAATTTATTATGATGAGATCAATGTATTCCGCAGTATCAAGTTTAAAAGCACATCAAACAAAAATGGATGTTATAGGTAATAATATAGCAAACGTAAACACTGTAGGTTTTAAAGGATCGAGAGTTACATTTAAGGAGACTTTTGCACAAACTGTAAAAGGAGCAGGAGGAGCACAAGATGGTCGTGGAGGTACTAATCCTATGCAAATAGGACTTGGTGCAGATGTCGCATCTATTGATGTACTTCAAAGAAGAGGAGCTGTTGAGAGAACTGACAATACAACAGATCTTATGATAAATGGTGAAGGTTACTTCATGGTATCTGATGATACTAACTTTTTAAATAGATATTATACAAGAGCGGGAAACTTTTCAATAGACGGTGGTGGAAATTTAGTTACTCAAGATGGATATAAGGTACTTGGATATATGGCAGATGAGACAGGAAGACTTAAAAGTAGTATAGAAGGATTAAAAATAGATAAATCAGTAGTATATCCACCTCAAGCTACTAAACCATCAGTTCCTCTGATAGCAGGTGAGGAAATAGTTACATTTGGAGGTAATTTAGATTCTAACACTACTGCACTTACAGATTTAGATTTAGGCGCTACAACGGCGGATAAGGTAAAAGGAATTTTGCCGAAAGATGATACAAGTGGTGCAACGGAAGGTATTTATCAATATGACTCTAATTTATCAAAAACAGCAGGAAAACCTGTGTATTCTCAGAAAAATGATGAATTAAGTAAATCGTTGGGAAGAGAAACTACAATAGAAGTATTTGATGATTTTGGTAATGTACATCAAATAAAATTGGTATTTACTAAAAGATCAGTTGATACAGGTACGGGAGAAAGTACATGGGACGTAGATGGGATTTATATGGGAAGTGATGGATATATGTTAGCAAATGGAGAAACGACTGGTTGGACAGTAGATGCTACTAGTAAGGATGTCGCTCCTAAAACAGGAGCAGGTGGATTTAAAATGGATACATATACATTGACTTTTGATAAAAATGGGAAAGTAAAATCTTCATCAGATAAACTAAATATAGAAATAGGTAGTGACTTAACTAAGGGGGCGGATGCTCTTTCGTTTGATATAGATAAAGATAACTTAACTCAATTTGCTGATAAATCTAATGCAGGAGCAACTTTTATAAAAGGGTATAAGCAGGGAGCTTTAAGTGAATTTGCGGTAGCACCAAATGGAGAGGTTATAGGAGCTTTTGATAATGGACAAAGAAGAGTACTTGGAAGAGTTGGACTTGCAAACTTTAAAAATCCATCGGGACTTCAAAAGTTTCAATCAAATATGTTCTTAGAAACTAGAAACTCAGGAACTGCGAATATAGGAAAGCCTAGTCAAGATGGATTTGCAGAACTAAACCCAGGATCACTTGAAATGTCAAATGTAGACTTAGGACAAGAGTTTACCAATATGATTACTACACAAAGAGGTTTTCAGGCTAATTCAAGGGTTATAACTACAACTGACTCTATGATTGAAGAACTTGTAAACTTGAAGAGATAGTAGGACGATATGATAAAAGTAAAACGACTTAATGAAGAAGAGTTTGTAATAAATTGTGATTTGATAGAAACTATAGAAAAAACACCAGATACAGTAATAACTTTGACTAATGGACATAAATATGTAGTAAAAGAAGATGTAGATACTATAATTAAAAAGGTGAAAACTTTCAAAAAAGATATTATAAAAATAGTAGATGGCAGAAATGGGGTGTAGTACTTGGATTTAGGAACACTCATAGGTATAGTATTAGGGTTTGGTTTGATTATAGTTAGTATTTTATTAGGTGGAAGTTTAGGAGCATTTATAGATATTCCATCTATAATGATAGTTGTAGGAGGAACGGTAGCAGCTACTTTAGTTGCTTATCCTCTTCCTAAGGTTAAAGAAATAATGAAACTTACTCAAAAAGCATTTAAAGAGAGAAAAAGTAATCCAAATGAAGTTATAGAAAGTATGATTGAACTTGCAAATAAAGCTAGAAAAGAAGGATTATTGGCTCTTGAAGAATCATCTGCTGGAATAGATGATGATTTTATAAAAAAAGGAGTTATGTTGGTTGTAGATGGAACAGATCCAGATCTTGTGAGAACATTATTAGAAACTGAACTTGATTTTTTAGAGGAAAGGCATAAATCAGGTCAGGGATTATTTGAAACTATGGGAAGTTTTGCTCCTGCATTTGGTATGGTAGGTACACTTATAGGTCTTATAAATATGCTTAAAAAATTAGATGATCCATCATCGATTGGACCTGCTATGTCTGTTGCACTCTTGACAACTTTTTATGGATCTTTCTTGGCAAACATGATATTTATACCTATAGCGAATAAATTAAAAGTTAAGAGTAGAGAGGAGACTCTTGAAAGAGAAATTATCGTTGAAGGTCTTTTATCAATACAGGCTGGAGAAAACCCAAGAATAATAGAAGAAAAACTAAAAGCATTTTTACCTCCTTCTATGAGAACACAACTACAGGAAGGAGAAGCTTAATATGGCAAGAAAGAAAAAGCAAGAAGAAGCAAAACAGGGTGCACCTGAATGGATGGCTACTTATGGAGATATGGTAACTTTATTACTTTGTTTTTTTGTTTTGCTTTTTTCTATGTCATCAGTAGATGCTCAAAAGTTTCAATCTATAATACAGTCATTCAATGGATCTTTAGGCTTTTTAGATGGAGGAAAGACTTTGTCTAGTGAGCAGTATATAGATAAGGGGCTTAAAGATGATAAAAGTACAAACCAAAAAGAAGAAATCGAAAATTTTAATAATTTGGAAAAGGAAATCAAAAAATACTTAGATGAGAATAACTTAAATGAAGATGTTAAAGTTGTCAATGAAAATTCAGGTCTGCTTCTAAGATTTCAAGATAATGTATTGTTTAGTTCTGGAAGGGCAGAATTAAAACCAAAATCAGAAGTTACTTTAAAATATATATCGGATCTTTTAAATAAAAAAGAATTTAATGATAAGTTTATAAGAATAGAAGGACATACCGATAATGATCCTATAAAATACAGTTCAAAATACCCCACAAATTGGGAATTGTCTGTAGCAAGATCTAGTAACGTAGTTAGGTTTTTAGTGGAAGAAACGGGTATTAATCCAGAGCGTATTTCAGCATCAGGTTATAGTGAATATCATCCTGTTGTACCAAATACTTCACCTGAAAATAAAGCTAAAAATAGAAGAGTAGACATACTTATACTAAAAAATTAAAATAAATCAGCCAATAAAATTGGAGGCTTATACGATGAATACAAAAAAAATTATGATATTTTCAATCATAGGATTTATAATATCTTTATTAATATTTGGAGCCACACTATATTTCGTACATTTTAAAGATTTAGATAAATCCCAGCAAAATTTGAAAACATTCAATTATGATGCTGGTGAATTTTCTACTAATATGGGGGATTCAAACCATTATTTCAAAGGGAAGATTGTAATAGAATGTACGGATGAAAATGAGGTGGAAATAATGACAGAAAAAAATGTTATAATAAGAGATAGTATATTAAAAGTAATAATATCTCAAGATCCTGAAAAAATGACTAGTAATGAAGGGTTAGATAAATTAGAGCGAGAATTAATATCGAATTTATCCATAAACTTAGATTTAAAATCTATAAAAAATGTATATTTTACAGATTATATAGTTCAATAAAGGCAGGTGGAGTAGTTGTCTGAAATATTATCGCAAAGTGAAATAGATGCTTTGCTGGATGCTTTAAACACTGGAGAAGTAGATGTTGAAGAAATTCAAGAAGATACAAAAGAGAAAAAAATAAGAAAGTATGATTTCAAGAGCCCTAAAAAACTAGCAAAAGATCAATTGCGAACTCTTCATATAATACATGATAACTATTCCCGATTGTTAAATACTTTTTTATCTGGATATTTAAGAAGTTATGTCCAAATAGAGGTGCTTTCGGTAGAAGAACTATCCTACTATGAATTTAGTAACTCAATATCTAATCCAGCTATGTTGTCCATTATTGATTTAAGCCCTTTACCAGGACAAATGCTATATGAAATATCTACAGGACTTTCATTTTGCATTATAGACAGGATATTGGGAGGCGATGGAAACTATCAAGGAGAAATAAGAAGCTTTACAGAAATTGAAATCACTATACTTGCTAAGTTACTTAGACAAATTATAAAACTTTTTATTGAGCCGTGGGAGAATGTAATAGAACTTTCCCCTAAAGTTGACAAAATAGAAACTAATTCACAATTTGCACAAATTGTTTCTCCTAATGAAACTGTAGCTTTAATAACCCTAAAAGCTAAAATTGGAGAAGTTGAAGGTCTTATAAATATTTGTATACCACATATTGTTTTAGAACCTATTTTGCCAAAGTTGAGTACTAAGTTTTGGTTTTCAACTTCTTCCAATAATAAAAAAATAACACCAGAAGAAAAAGTAGTATTAGAAAAAAGGATAAAAAAAGCAGATTTAGATGTAATTGCTGAATTAGCTCAAACGAATATAACAGTCGAGGAATTTTTAAACCTTCAAATAGGTGATATTATAAATTTAGGAAAAGAAGTTAATGAACAGTTAGATATAAAAATTTCAGATAAATTAAAATTTAAAGGTTCTCCAGGTACTAAAAAAAATAAGTATGCTGTAAAGATAAGACAAGTCATTGAAAAGGGTGATGATAATTATGATGAATGATATGCTGTCACAAGAAGAAATCAATGCTCTTTTAAAGGGGAGCTTAGAAGAAGTTTCTTCTGAAGGTACAGATAAAGATAAAATTTTATTAAATGATATAGAAAAAGATGCTGTTGGAGAAATTGGAAATATAAGTATGGGAACTTCTGCTACAACTTTATTCACTTTGATAGGTCAGAAGGTAAGCATAACTACTCCAACTGTAGATATTGTTACTTTAAATGAAATGGCAAGTAAATATCCATTACCATTTGTTGCTGTTGAAGTAGGATATAAAGAGGGGCTAAGTGGAAGTAATTTATTGGTTTTAAAAGAGGAAGATGTTAAAGTAATAACTTCTCTTATGATGGGTGGAGATGGAGAAACTAATCTTCCTGGGGAATTAGATGAGATACACTTAAGTGCTATAAGTGAGGCTATGAATCAGATGATAGGTTCTTCTGCTACTGCACTATCGGATATGATATCGAAAAAAATAGATATAAGTCCACCTAAAGTTTATAAGGTGAATTTATCTAATAAAGATTATGATTTTAAATTTATGAAAAATGATGAAAAAATAGTGAGAATTTCATTCAAAATGACTATAGGTAATTTAGTGGATAGTAATATAATGCAACTTCTACCTATTGACTTTGCTAAGAGTTTGGTTGATAATATGTTATATGGGGATTCTGACGATTTATCATCAAATGAAGAAGTTAATAGTAGTAATAATAATGAACCTACTTTTACTGACAATAGTTATGTTCAAGAAGTATCTAATGTGACTCAAGAAAATACTTATAATCACAATAAACAACATATTGAGTCTCCTGTAAATGTTCAACCAGTGAAATTTGAGAGCTTTGAACCTCAAAATGTGAATTCAAATAATATGCCTGAAAATATAGATATAATTAAGGATGTATTATTAAATGTAACTGTAGAATTGGGAAGAACTAAAAAAAGTATAGATGATATATTAGAATTTTCTCCAGGTAAAATAATAGAACTAGATAAGTTAGTAGGAGAACCATTAGATATATTAGTTAATTCTAAAAAAGTGGCAAAAGGAGAAGTTGTAGTTATAGATGAAAATTATGGTATAAGAATAACTGATATTATAAAACCTGAAAAAAGATTAAGGTCAATATAATAAATAAAAGTAAAAGAGTGTAGTAATTTAAAGGAGGAATTTTGAAATGTCAAGAAGTATATTATTAGTAGATGATGCAGCTTTTATGAGAATGATGATTAAGGATATATTGGTTAAAAATGGTTATGAAGTCGTTGGTGAAGCTGAAAATGGATTAAAGGCAGTTGAAAAGTATAAGGAGTTGAAACCAGAACTTGTAATAATGGATATTACAATGCCTGAAGTAGATGGTATACAAGCTGTTAAAGAAATTAAAAAAATAGATCCGTCAGCTAGTATAATAATGTGTTCTGCTATGGGGCAACAAGCTATGGTAATTGAAGCTATTCAATCGGGGGCTAAAGATTTTATAGTTAAACCTTTCCAAGCGGATAGAGTACTAGAGGCAGTTAAAAAGGTTTTAGGATAAAAAATATGGATATAATCAACGCAATTATAAAAATACTAGGGTATATATGTATTTTTGTAATAATACTTTATTTGGCTCATATTACATCTAAATATTTAGCTAAAAAAAATGAGCTTATTAACAAAAACAAGAGTATTAAAATAAAAGAAAGACTCTTCGTAAATAAAGATAAAGAGTTGATTTTAATGACATATAAAAATAGAGAATATTTAATAGGGATTTCTCAAGATAAGTTCACTAAAATAGATACTTTTGAGAATAAGGATGATATAAGTGAAGAATTTTAAAAAAATTTTTTTTGTTGTTATAGCTTTTCTATGTACAACAAGTTTAACCTGGGGACAACCCGAAGTACCTAATATTTCATTACAGATAAATGGAACGACAGATCCTGGAAATTTGAGTAGTACTGTTGAGATAATATTATTATTTACAGTTCTTTCGTTATTGCCTAGTATAATAATAATGATGACTTCGTTTACTAGAATAATAATAGTTTTATCTTTCTTGAGAAATGCTTTAGCAACTCAACAAAATCCACCTACTCAAGTTTTAATTGGACTTGCTTTATTCTTAACATTTTTCATAATGGCTCCAGTTGGAACTGAAATTTATGATAATGCGTTAAATCCTTATTTTAATCAACAGATAAGTCAAGAAGAAGCTTTTGAAAAAGGTATGGAACCTGTAAGAAATTTTATGTTTAGGCAAACTAGAGAAAAAGACGTTTTGCTTTTTCTTGAAATAGCAAAGATAGAAAAAACAGATGATTTAAAAGTGGAAGATGTTCCAAACAGAGTTCTTATTCCCGCTTTTTTGATAAGTGAGCTTAAAACAGGTTTTCAGATGGGTTTTGTTCTTTTTATACCTTTTATAATTGTAGATATGGTTGTTGCAAGTACATTAATGTCTATGGGTATGATGATGTTACCTCCTGTAATGATATCTCTTCCATTTAAGATATTGTTATTTATACTGGTAGATGGTTGGAATTTGGTAGTTAAATCTATTGTATTAGGTTTTAAATAAAAGGGAAGTGAAAAAGTGGATGTAAGTTCTGCTGTTAATTTAGGGCAACAGGCTTTAACTATGATTTTAATGTTATCAGCTCCCATATTGATAATAAGTCTTATAGTTGGTCTATTGGTAAGTATATTTCAAGCCACAACGCAAATACAGGAAGCTACTTTGTCATTTATACCTAAAATTGTAGTTACATTTTTGGCATTAGCTTTATTAGGACATTGGATGATAAGTACTATAGTTAATTTTACTCAGAATTTATTTTTGAATTTTGACAAGTTTATGAAATAAAAGAGATGATAATATGAATGATGTTTTAAACCAAATATTAAATTATATAAATGTGTACATGCTAATATTAGCAAGGTGTATAGGTTTATTTATAGCATCACCTGTATTCGGAAGGAAAAACCTTCCGAATATTTTTAAATTAGGATTTTCAATAATATTAGCTTATATAGTATTACCATTTATAGATAGTTCTAATTTGGAATACATGACATTTTTGCAGATATTATTTTTAGCAATAAAAGAGTTGATAATAGGTTTAGTTATAGGATTTATAGCTTTTATAGTGTTCTCTACTTTTTTCTTAGCTGGATCTTTTATAGACAGAGATTTAGGGTTTAGTATGGCAAGTGTAGTAGACCCTCAATATGGATTTCAAGTACCTATTACGGGGAATTTGATTTATATAATAGCTACATTGATATTTCTAATAATTAATGGGCATCATTATTTAATAAAAGCTTTAGTCAACAGTTTTTATGTAATGCCTATTAATAGTAATATCAACTTAGATTCTAATAGTTTAAAGTTTGTAATAGATATATTCAATTATATATTTATTATGGCAATTAAAATATCAATACCTACAACTATAATAATACTATCTACAAATCTAATATTGGGTATATTAGCTAAAACTATGCCTCAGATGAATGTTTTTGTTGTTGGAATGCCCATTAAAGTAATATTGGGATTATTTATAATTTCTATTGTATTTCCATATTATGAACCTATAATGGAAACTATATTTAAGGACATGTATAAATTTATATTTAATATTACAAAAATACTCCAAGGATGAGATAGATGAGTTATATACGTATAAATCTGCAGCTTTTTTCAGGAGAAAAATCAGAAGAAGCTACTTCTAAAAAAAAGCAAGATGCTAGGAAAAAGGGACAGGTAGTCCAAAGTAAAGAAATAACTTCAGCACTTACATTGTTATTTTCTTTATTGAGTTTAAAATACTTGGGTAAATATATAATATCTAATTTTTATAATAGTATTTTATTTTTCAAAAACAATTTTTTTGATATTGAATTTAACAATACGTTAATAGGATATAAAGTATTAATGTATATTTTTTATTTTGCATTAAAAATAGGGTTTGCAATAGTACTTATAAATGCAATCGTAGCAATTATAAGTAGCAAAGCTCAAGTTGGAAATTTATTTACAACTGAAAATTTAAAATTTAAATTTGACAAATTGAATCCTATAGAAGGTTTTAAAAGGATGTTTTCTATAAAAGCTTTATTTGAATTTGGTAAATCAAGTTTTAAAATATTGATTTTAGCAGTAATAGCTTACAATTATATGAAAAAAAACATAGTATATATTTTTAAAAGTATGAATTTAAATAAATTTCAAATTTCATATAATCTTTTAGATTTAATACTTAATCTTGGTATAAAATTGTCAATATATCTTTTAGTATTGTCCGCATTTGATTATTTATACCAATTATATGAGCATAATAAAAATTTGAAAATGTCAAAACAAGAAATTAAAGAGGAATATAAGCAGTCAGAAGGAGACCCACAAATAAAATCAAAAATAAAAGAAAAACAAAGACAAGCTGCTATGAGAAGAATGATGCAAGATGTTCCTAAGGCTGATGTTATAATAACTAATCCTACTCATTTTGCTGTAGCTATAAAATATGATGAAAATGAAAGTGATGCACCATATGTGGTTGCAAAGGGAAAAAATATGGTTGCTTTAAAAATTAAAGAAAAAGGTAGAGAAAATGATGTACCAATAATAGAGAACAAACCGTTGGCAAGGCAGTTATATGCAACTGCAAATATAGGAGATACAATACCTCATGAGTTATACGAAGCAATAGCAGAAATACTGGCTTATGTATATTCGTTAAAAAATGTGACTAGATAGGGTGGTTAAAGTGAAAAAATCAGGAGATATTATCGTTACCTTAGGCATTATAGGTATAATTTTAATGATAATAATACCAGTACCTTTATTTATGCTTGATATATTATTAAGTTTAAATATATCTTTATCATTATTAATACTTTTGATTGCTATATATAATAAAGAAGCTTTGGAATTTTCAGTATTTCCATCCTTACTATTAATTACAACATTGTTTAGATTGGCACTTAATATAACTAGTACTAGATATATATTGGGAACAGGTAGTGCTGGCAATGTAATAGAAGCCTTTGGTAATTTTGTGATGGGTGGAAATGCATTAGTTGGTTTTATAGTATTTATTATAATTGTTATAATTCAATTTATGGTAATAACTAAAGGAGCGGAGAGAGTATCAGAGGTAGGAGCAAGATTTACACTTGATGCTATGCCAGGAAAACAGATGGCAATAGATGCAGATCTAAATTCAGGTCTTATAGATGAAACACAAGCTAGAGATAGAAGAAAAAAAATACAAATGGAAGCTGATTTTTATGGAGCTATGGATGGTGCATCTAAGTTTGTAAAAGGAGATGCTATAGCAGGTATAATGATAGCGATTATTAATATACTAGCAGGTTTTGTTATGGGGATAGTTTTCCAAAAACTTTCAATTCAAGAAGCTGTAGTTAGATATACACTGTTAACGGTTGGAGATGGACTTGTATCTCAAGTACCCGCTTTATTGATTTCAACAGCTACAGGTATAGTTGTTACTAGAGCAGCATCTGAAACAAATCTAGGAAAAGATGTTATAAGTCAACTTTTTAAAGAACCTAAAATAATGTATATAATAGCAGGGGTTTTATTTTCTTTGTCTTTAACACCACTACCATTTACTCCATATTTCATTTTATCTATAGTATTTGTGGGTATAGGTATTAATTTGAGAAAATTAAATCAAAATAAAGAAGACGACGATATAGATTCTCAAAAACAAGGCGATGAAATTAGTGATGAAATAGAGGATATAAGAAAACCCGAAAATGTATTGCCTTTGTTACAAGTTGATTCTATTGAACTTGAATTTGGTTATGGAATAATACCTCTTGCAGATAAGTCTCAAGGAGGAGATTTATTTGATAGATTGGTTATGATTAGGCGACAATGTGCGCTTGAAATGGGAATTATTGTACCTATGATAAGATTGAGAGATAATATACAGCTTGAAGCTAATGAATATATTATAAAAATAAAAGGGGTAGAAATGGCTAGAGGGGAAATAATGTTTGATCATTATCTTGCTATGAATTCAGGAGTTGCAGAAGGTGATGTGGAGGGTATTGATACTATAGAGCCTGCGTTTGGACTTCCTGCTAAATGGATAGATGAAAAAGAAAGAGAAAAGGCAGAAATATTTGGATATACAGTTGTAGATCCTCCGTCGATAATATCTACCCACTTAACAGAGGTTATAAAAAAGTACACATATGAATTATTAGGAAGACAAGAAGTCAAAATGTTAATAGATAATCTAAAGGAAACTAATTCAGCTTTAGTGGATGAAGTTATACCAAGTTTATTCTCATTAGGAGAAATTCAAAAAATCTTATCAAATTTATTAAAAGAAGGTATATCTATAAGAAATTTAGCTACAATTTTAGAGACGTTAGGGGATTATGGGGTTTTAACTAAAGATTCAGATACATTAACAGAATACGTAAGACAGTCTTTATTTAGATCTATTACAAAACAATTTATATCTAACAATCAAGCTAGAGTTATAAACTTAGATACTAATTTAGAACAAGTAATAATGGACTCTATACAGCAAACAGAAACAGGCAATTATTTAGCTTTAGATCCACATATTTCTCAAAGATTGATAGAAAGTTTAAGTAAAGAAGTGGAAAAATTATTATCAATAGGAGAACAGCCCATAATAGTAACCGCTCCTATTATAAGAATATATTTTAAAAGATTTATAGATCAAATTAGCGATGATATAATAGTTCTTTCGTACAATGAAATAGATCCTAAAGTCAAAATACAATCTGTTGGGACGGTGAGTATATAATATGCAGATCAAGAAATTTGTTGCAGATAATGCCCAAGAAGCAATAAAGAAAGTAAGAGATGAATTAGGTGATGATGCAGTAATAATACACACTAAAAAAATAAAGATAAAAGGTATATTTGGAATTTCAAGCAAGGAAAAGGTGGAAGTTCTGGCTGCATTAGAAAAACAAATCATAGATAATAAAACGTCTACACTTGAACATCCACAAGCAGAACTATTAAATAAAAGTACACAAGAGCCAAATAAAACTAAGAAAGAATATACTAGTAAAGTTAAAAAAGAATATAATATAGATAGTTACAGTAGAGAAAAAGATGTAAGTGAAATAAATAATCAAATACAAGAATTAAAAAATATGATGATGAAAATAAACAATAAGGTTGATATTAATTTAAATAATGATGTTAATAAAGATAACTTAAAAAAAATTTATGATTTATTAGAAACTGTAGGTTTATCTAAGGATTTAATTGAAGATATATTAAGTAATATAGGTGATAAACATTTTGATGATGACGATTTCATAAAATATATAAAAACATATTTTATTGAAAAGTTTAAGAATCAAGATTATGAAAGTATTGATTTTGATTCTAAAATTAATATATTTGTAGGTACTACAGGTGTTGGAAAGACTACAACTTTAGCAAAACTTGCTTCAAAACAGGTTTTAAAGAAAGATAAAAAAGTAGGTTTTTTAACCCTTGATACATATAGAATTTCTGCTGTCGATCAGTTGAAAACATATGCAGATATATTAAATGCTCCTCTTGAAGTGGCATATGATTTAGATGATGTTTCTTACTCTATACAGAGGTTAAAAAATAAAGATATAATATTTATAGACACTGCAGGTAGAAGTCATAAAAATAAAGAACATATGGAAGAGTTAAAACAATTTATAAATTGCTTTGAAGAAAAAAATATTTTTTTGGTTTTAAATGCTAATTGGCATATACAAGATATAAAAGAAATTATAGAAAACTATAGTTTTTTGGAAAACTATAAAATTATAATAACAAAAATAGATGAAACATCTAGGACCGGAGTTATATTGGATATACTATATCATTTTGGAAATAAAATAAAATATATAGCATATGGCCAAAATGTTCCGGATGATATAGAAGAATTTGATATTGAAAAAATAGTTGATGATATTTGGGGGGGGAGAGACTGTGGATCAAGCCTCTAAACTTAGAAGCGCTATTTTGAAAAAAAACAAATACAATTACTTGGCTGAAAATAATAAAGATTCAAACAAAAATCCTAGAGTTATCTGTATAGCTAGTGGAAAAGGTGGAGTAGGCAAGACAAACTTCACATTAAATTTAGCTTTGGCATTAAAGAAAAAAGGAAATAGGGTATTGGTAATTGATGCCGATTTGGGACTTGCTAATATAGAAATTTTACTAGGAATAGACATAAGATATGGTTTTATAGATTTGATAGAAGATGATATAAAAATAGAAGATATTATGGTAGATGGCCCCCTAGGAATAAAAATAATTTCTGGAGGAGCTGGAATTAGTGAGGTTGCTGATTTACCAATATATAAAATTAACAAAATATTAAATAATATGATTTATTTGAAAGAATATGTTGATTTTATATTGATTGATACAGGAGCAGGAATATCAAAATCAGTAATGTCATTTGTACTAGCGGCTCAAGAAGTTATTGTAGTAACTACTCCTGAACCTACATCAATAGCTGATGCATATGCGTTAATAAAAGTAATTACAAGAAAAACAAATGAAAAAATAATAAACATGGTTATAAATCGAGCTGATAATAAAAAAGAAGCAGAAATGACATTTAAAAAAATGGAGATGGTAGCAAAACGGTTTTTGAATAACGATATAAATTATTTAGGATATATAAGTGATGATAAAAGTGTTAGAAGTTCAGTAAAAAAGCAAGTTCCTTTTATGTTAGATTCACCCAACTGCTTAGCAAGTAAAAATGTGGAAAATATTTGTGATTCATTATTAGGAAATACAGAAAACACAAATAAATTCAACAATTTTATAAATAGACTGTCTAATTTATTTTTAGGGGGGTAAATATTTTTATGAAATATAAAAATTTTTTTGAAGTAGGAGATAAACTAGAGATTAAAGTTATAGATGGATATATAGATATTAATAAAAATTTAATAAGTCAATTGATGGAAATAACCTCTGAAGATGAATATATAGTAGCTATGCCAATATATAAAGGGAAGTTAATAAATATACCTAAAGGTAGTAAAGTAAGTATTATTTATAGTGTAAAAGATAAAGGCATTTATTGTTTTGATGCTAATGTAGTATATAGGAATAATGAAAAAATTGCGTATATAAAAATAAAGCAAGTTAATGAAACTAAAATAAAGCAAAGAAGAAATTATTATAGATTGCATATTAGCAATAAAATTTCTGTCTATTATAAAGAAAACTTTGTGGCTAATGGATATACAAAAGATTTAAGTGAAGGTGGGCTTAAATTTATATCTGATGCTGGATTAGAGTTAAATACAGTAGTAATATGCAAATTGATTATAGATGATGAAGAATTAACCATAAAATCACAAGTAATAAGGTCTAATGTATATGAAAAAAATTTAGAACAGTTTGAAATTAGCCTTAAGTTCATAGAATTATCCAAAAATATTCGCGATTATATAGTAGCTTATATATTTAGACAGCAAAGAATATTAAGGCAAAAAGGATTGATTTAAGATGAATAAAATAAAAGTATTGATAGTTGATGATTCGGCATTTATAAGAAAACTTTTAAAAGATATTTTATCTACAGATAAAGAAATAGAGGTTGTAGATTTTGCAAGAAATGGCAAAGAAGCTATTGAAAAATTAATGAAAAATGAAATTGATGTTGTAACACTTGATGTTGAGATGCCAGTTATTGATGGAATTGATACATTAAAACAGATTATGCTAAAAAAACCTACATCTGTTGTTATGTTAAGTAGCCTTACAAAAAATGGAGCGGATTTAACTATAAAGGCATTAGAATTAGGTGCAGTTGATTTTATAACTAAACCATCTAATATTTTCAAAATAAATAATGAGGATATAAAAAATTTGGTTATAGATAAAGTTAAAATAGCATCTAAGGTTAAACAATATAATAAAAATTATAATTACAAAATTAAAACCATTGATAATGTTAAATATGATTCTAATAAAAACTTAAATAAAAGAGATAACATAGATAATATAATAGCAATAGCTACATCCACAGGAGGTCCTAGAGCCTTACAAACTGTAATATCTACTTTAGCTAGTGAAATAAATTCTCCTGTAGTTATTGTTCAGCATATGCCTGCGGGATTTACGAAATCACTAGCGAATAGGTTAAATAATATGTCGAGTTTATATGTTAAGGAAGCAGAGGAAGGGGAATTTCTAAGAAATAATACTGTTTATATAGCACCAGGGAATAGACATATGCAGTTTAAAAAAGAGAGAAACAATATAAGGATAATATTAGATGATGGAGAAAAAGTATCTGGACATAAACCCTCTGCAGATGCAATGTTTTATTCATTGTGTGAAATAGATATAAAAAAAATAATAACGGTAGTAATGACGGGAATGGGAAGTGATGGTTCTAAAGGTCTAAAAAAATTAAAAGAATCAAAAAATAATATTATATCTATTGCTGAAGATGAATCAACTTGTGTAGTTTTTGGTATGCCAAAGAGCATTATAAACTTAGGTTTAGCAGATAAAGTAATTCCAATTAATGATATAGGTAAAGAAATTAATAAATTAATGGGGAGGTTTTAGATTATGTTTGATTTAGAACAATATGTAGATATGTTTTTAGATGAATCAAAGGAACATTTAGATAATTTAAACCAAAGATTATTAGATTTAGAAAATGATGATTCTAATATGGAAATAGTGAACGAAATATTCAGAATAGCTCATACGTTAAAAGGAATGTCTTCTACTATGGGATTTACAAAAATGGCTAACCTTACTCATAAAATGGAAAATGTGCTTGATGATATAAGAAGTAATAAATTAAATATAAACACAAATATAATAGACATACTATTTGAGGGATTAGACATACTGGAAGAATTTGTTAAAAATATTGAAAGTGAGGGTTCTGAATCAGATAAATCTATAGAAAATATATTGAATAGACTGGAGAAAGTAGAAAATATAGGAAATGTAGAGGATTCAAAATCAAATGATTCGAATATGCAAAATAAAGAAAATGAAGATGGATACAATTATATAAATGACGTAGTAAGTAAAGCGAAAGCTACTGGATTAAATGCATATAATGTAAAGGTTACATTAGATGAAAGCTGTATGTTAAAAGCAGCTAGAGCATTTTTAGTATTTAAATCAGTTGAAGAAAATGGAGAAATAATATACTCAAATCCTAGTGTTGAAGATATAGAAGATGAAAATTTTTCTAATTCTTTCGATATAACTGTTGTTACAGATTTGGATAAAGAAGTTTTAGTAGATAGACTTAAAAATATATCTGAAGTAAATGAAGTTGAAATAACAGTAGTAATAGATAGAGAAATAAATGAAATTGAAAATAAAAGTTCAAAATCAAATGATTCGAATATGCAAAATAAAGAAAATGAAGATGGATACAATTATATAAATGACGTAGTAAGTAAAGCGAAAGCTACTGGATTAAATGCATATAATGTAAAGGTTACATTAGATGAAAGCTGCATGTTAAAAGCAGCTAGAGCATTTTTGGTATTTAAATCAGTTGAAGAAGATGGAGAAATAATATATTCAAATCCTAGTGTTGAAGATATAGAAGATGAAAATTTTTCAAAGTCTTTTGATATAACAGTTATTACGCATTCTGAGAAAAAAGTTTTAATAGATAGACTTAAAAATATATCTGAAGTAAATGAAGTTCAAATAACAGAAGTAGTAGATATAAAAATAAATGATGACATTGAATATGAAGAAAAAAATGTTGAGACTGATATAAAGCATAAAAATGAATCTAAAGTTAGCAATACAAAGACTAACAATGAAATACAAAACAAACAAAGAAAGGGAAAAACAGGGAAGACAGTAAGGGTAGACATTGATAGATTAGATAATTTAATGAATTTAGTTAGTGAATTGATAATAGTAAAAACTAGATTGGAGGATATTGATATATCTTCTAAGACTCAAAATATGAATGAAGCAATAGAGTACTTAGAGACTATAACTACAAGTCTTCATGATGCTGTAACTAAAGTTAGAATGGTTCCAATTGAAAGGGTTTTTAACAGATTTCCAAGAATGATAAGAGATTTATCAAAAGAATTAAATAAAGAAATTAATTTGATAATGGAGGGTGAAGAAACAGAAGTTGATAGAACTGTAATAGATGAAATTGGAGATCCTCTTATACATCTTTTAAGAAATTGTATAGATCATGGAATAGAAATGCCTGAAATTAGAAAATCTTTAAATAAAAGTGAAGTTGGAACAGTTAAACTGTCTTCTTATCCAGATGGAAACAATGTTGTCATAGAAGTTTGTGATGACGGAGCAGGCATAAATGTTGAAAAAATAAAACATAAGGCAATAGAGAAAGGTGTAATAACTAAAGAACAATCCCTTGTAATGGATGACAAAGATGCTGCAAATCTGATTTTTTCTCCTGGATTTAGTACAGCGGATAAAATATCTGATATATCTGGACGTGGTGTAGGTCTTGATGTAGTTAAAACAAAGATAGAAGCATTAGGGGGTATTGTAGAGCTAGAGACTCAAATTAATATGGGTACTAGGTTTATAATAAGACTACCGTTAACACTGGCAATAATTCAAGCATTATTAGTTATGGTAGGAAATGAAAAATATGCAATACCATTAAATAATATAAAAGAAATAACTAATATAGACAGAACTAATATAAGAAATGTAGAAGGAAAAGATATCGTGTTATATAGAGAACAAACTCTTCCTCTTGTAGATTTGGGAGACGTAATAGGTGCACAAAAAGAAAATATAGAATACTCTGAAGAATCTACTGTTGTAGTTGTTAAAAAAGGAGATAAAGATTTAGGAATAATAGTTGATCAGCTTATAGGACAACAGGAAATAGTAATAAAATCATTAGGAAAATATTTAAGTGGTATTAATTTTATAGCAGGTGCTACAATATTAGGAAATGGAAGTGTAGCACTTATAATAGATACAAATTCTCTATTTTAAGGGGGCGTGAAAAGGGTGGAAAATACTCAAGAAAGATATGTTATTTTTAAATTAAAGAATGAATTTTATGGAATTAATATAAATTATGTTCAAACAATAGAAAAAATGATTGAAATAACAAGGGTACCTAAGGCGAATGCATATGTAAAGGGAGTTATAAATTTAAGAGGAGAAATTGTACCAGTAATAGATTTAAGAAAAAGATTCAACATTGAAAGTTCGGATTATGATAAAGATTCTAGAATTATAGTAAATAAGATAGAGGATGTGCTAGTTGGATTTATAGTAGATTCTGCAACAGAAGTAAAAGAAATATACAAAGATGATATAGACTATTCTATAGTTGATGAAGGTTTTAATGATGGATTTATTAAAGGAATTGGTAAGATAGAAGAACAAATAATAATATTGATAGATGTTAATAAAGTACTAGATAATGGATAAACGTTAATATGAGAGTAGAGGAGGAAAATCTAAAAAATGAATTTTAAATTAGAAAATTTACAAGATTTATATATAGATGTTCTTAAAGAAATAGGTAATATAGGAGCAGGAAACTCAGCTACTTCTCTTTCTAAAATGATTAATTCTAAGATAGATATGGAGGTTCCTTCTATTGAAATATTGGATATAGAAAAAATAGTTGAAATTTTGGGTGGAGAAGAATTAATAGTAGCTGGAGTGTATTTAGAGTTTTATGGAGATATAAATGGAACTATACTTTTAATATTGGACAAAAAATCTAGTGATAATCTATTGAGTATGTTATTTGGGAAACAATGTGAAGATGAGTTTTATAATGACATGGAATTATCTGCTTTTCAAGAGATAGGAAATATATTGGCTAGTTCATATATAAATTCCATATCAGCATTCTCTAATCTAAAGGTGAATATATCTGTACCATCTGTGAGTATAGATATGGCAGGGTCTATACTAAGTGTTCCGGCTATAGAGTATGGTCAAGTTAGCGATAAAATAATTTTAATAGAAAATAGGTTAAAAGAAGGTAAAAATGAAATTGTAGGTAATTTTTTCTTGATGCCAGATATGGATTCTTTTAAAGTTCTATTTAAGAGTCTGGGAGTGTTAAAGGATGAATAATCTTATAAAAGTTGGTATGGCGGATTATAAAATAGGAAAAGAGTATGATTCTTTAATAACCTTAGGATTAGGATCATGTGTTGGGATTGTTTTATATGATAAGTTAAAAAAAATTGGAGGAATGGCACATATAATGCTTCCAAATAGCAAGGATATAAAAAATAATTCAAATAAGGCTAAATTTGCAGATACAGCATTAAAAGAAATGCTAAATGATATGATTAAACAAGGTGCTTCAAAAAACAGAATGATAGCTAAAATAGCAGGAGGAGCACAGATGTTTAATATATCAATAAAAAGTGATACCTTGAATATAGGCAAAAGGAATGTTGAAGCCGTGAAATCAATATTGTCTGAATATAAAATAAATATTATATCTGAAGATGTATTGGGGAATCATGGTAGAACTATAGAGTTTAATTGTATTAATGCAGAATTATCTATAAAGACAATAGGAAAAGGTAAAAAAATAATATAATCTAAAGGTGTGCATTGTATGAAAAATTTTAAAAAAGGGTATGTATTTTGGATAATAAATTATTTTATTTTATTTATATGTGCAATATATGTATTAATTAGTCACATTAGTTTTTTAAAATTTATAAATAGGTATTTAACTTTAACAATATCAATAAATACAATATTATTAATATTTTTTAATCTTATACTGAAGAATGTTAATGTCTGTGAAAAACGTATAGATATATCTATACCTCCTATAGAATCAGAATTGAAAGATTTGTTAAATAACCAGACGGAAGATGAATTAGAAGATGATGAATTTAGAGAAGTAAATTTTAAAAATCTAAACAATTAAATAGGGGTGTATTTAGATGCTTAGAGAAGGTGTGTGGGCTCAGTATAAAAAATCAAAAAATTTTGAAGAAAAAAATGAATTAAAAAAAGAAATTATATTGGAGTATGTAAATTTAGTTAAAATAATTTCAGGGAGGCTTTATAATTATTATGGAGCTAATATCGAATATGATGACTTAATGAGTTATGGGGTCATAGGTCTTATAGACGCTATAGAAAAATATGACTATACCAAAAATATAAAATTCCAAACATATGCATCTGTTAGAATAAGGGGTGCTATAATAGATGAAATAAGAAATTTAGATTGGATACCAAGATCTATAAGACAAAAATCAAAACTTATGAAGGATACTTATTCTAAATTAGAAAATAAATTAGGTAGAGAGCCATCTATAAGGGAAATCGGTAATGAACTGGGAAAAAAGGATGAAGAAATATTAAAAATATTAGAAGAAACCAATATATATAATTTGGTTTCGCTAGAAGAAGAATTAAGTGAAAATTTAAAAATACAAATAAAAGATATTTCTACTGATATTAATCCAGAAGAATCATTGTTGAAAAAGGATATAATAAAAAATTTGAAAGTGGCATTGGATACTTTAAATGAAAGAGAGCAACTAATAATTAATCTATATTACTATGAAGAATTAACATATAAAGAAATAGGTAAGGTCTTGAATATATCTGAGTCCAGAATATCTCAAATTCATAGTAAGTCGATATTAAAAATAAAATCAAAATTAGATTTTATTTAAATATAGGAGGAAAAAATGGACATAAACTACGTAATTGTGATAATAGCTTTGATTACGTGTATTGTTAGTATATTTTTGCTATTTAGAGTTTCAAAACAGTTTGGACAACACGAGAGTAACACTGAAAAATTAAAAGAATATAAAATAATTATGAATCATATGCAAAAAATTGATAAAAATACAAGAGAACTAATGGATAATATGAAAAAACAAAATGATTATAAAGATGAGTTTTGTGAAAATGATATAGAATATTCTACTGAAATAGAAAAGCTTAATTTTTTAGGATTTTCAAAAGAAGAAATTGCCAAAAAAACTAATAAAAGCATTCGTGAAGTTGAATTAATTTTAAGATTAAAAAAAGGATAATGTTATGAAAAAATATAATAATATACAAAAAATAATTTTTTTTACATTAGCTATAGGATTTTCAATAGGTCTTCTAACGTCTTCTTTAATTAATATAAACATTGATAAAACAAAAGAAGCTAGTGTTTTGGAAGAGAAAAAAGAAAAAGAAAAACAAAAAGAAAAAGAAAAAAAAGAGATAGAAGAAAAACAAAAGTTAGTAGAGAAAAAAAATATTGAAGATGAATTCGTGAATATAAATATAAAAAATGGATATACTTGTAATGAAATTGCAGATATTCTTTATGAAAAAGAATTGATATATGATAAAGAAGATTTTAAAATGATTTATAATTTAATGTTATTTGATATATATGGAGCTGGAAATTCATTGACCCAAAAAGGAATCATAAGTAATGGTTGGAAAATAAATACTTTATCGAAAATTATAATATCTAAAAGAAATGAAGTAACAGATATCCTATATAAGGATGGATTAATAGACAATGAATATGGGTTTAATGTTATTTTAAATTCTATTAATTCTAGCAAAAAAATAGTTTATGGGGATAAAAAGATAAAAAAAGGGTCATCTAATATAGAAATTATAGAAATATTAACAAAATAAACTATAAAAATATATTGTAAATGAAATTACTATATGCTATACTATCAGAGGCGAAAATATTACACACGATTTAGAATTCTTAAAAAGGTGCCTATTAGGGTTTTTTAAGAAAATGACTAGATCGGAGGGAAAAAACCATAGGAGGTGCTGTAAATGGCAGTTATATCAATGAAACAATTATTAGAAGCAGGTGTACACTTTGGACACCAAACAAGAAGATGGAATCCTAAAATGTCAAAGTATATATTTACTGAGAGAAATGGAATATACATCATCGATTTACAAAAAACAGTTAAGAAGGTTGAAGAAGCTTACAGATTTGTTAAAGAAGTTGCTGAAACTGGAAAGCCAATATTATTTGTTGGAACTAAAAAACAAGCTCAAGATGCTATAAAAGACGAAGCAGAAAGAGTTGGAATGTACTATGTAAATGAAAGATGGTTAGGTGGAATGTTAACAAATCACAAAACTATCAAAAACAGAATTAAGAAATTAGTAGAATTAGAAAAAATGGAAGAAGAAGGCGTGTTCGAAGTTCTTCCTAAGAAAGAAGTTATCAAATTAAAGCATGAAAAAGAAAAATTAGAAAAATACTTAAATGGAATTAAAGAAATGCCTGAATTACCAGGAGCTTTATTTATAGTTGATCCAAGAAAAGAAAAAATAGCTATACAAGAAGCTCACAGACTAGGTATTCCAGTTGTTGCTATAGTTGATACTAACTGTGATCCAGAAGAAATAGACTATCCAATTCCAGGAAATGATGATGCTATAAGAGCCGTTAAGTTAATAACTGCTGCAATGGCTAATGCAATAGTAGAAGGAAGACAAGCTATAGAAGAAGAGCAAGAAGAAGTACAAGAATAATAAACTGGTAAGGAACTAGGTTCCTTACCTTTAATAATATATAGGGAGGCGATTTTATGGCAATTACAGCTGCAATGGTAAAAGAAATCAGAGTAAAAACTGGTGCAGGAATGATGGATTGTAAAAAGGCTTTAACTGAAGTTGATGGAGATATGGAAAAAGCAATAGATTTATTAAGAGAAAAGGGACTTGCTAAAGCTGCTAAGAAATCAGGTAGAATAGCTGCCGAAGGTTTAGTAGGTATGTGTATGTCTGATGACAATAAAGTAGGGGTTATAGTAGAAGTTAATTCAGAGACAGATTTCGTTGCTAAGAATGACGATTTTAAAAAGTTTGTTAAGGATGTTGCTGTTACTGTATTAAAAACAGATAACAGTGATATTGAATCTTTAATGACTCAAAAATATATAGATTCAGAAGAAACTGTTCAAGAAGTACTTAACGCTAAGATATCTACTATTGGAGAAAACCTGAATGTGAGAAGATTTGAGAAGTTTGAAGTTGAGAACGGACAAATTGCAGGATATATACATGGTGGAGGAAAAATCGGAGTATTAGTTGCTTTAGAAACACCATCTGATTCTGAAGAAGTTATAGTTTTAGGAAAAGATATAGCTATGCAAGTTGCAGCTATGAATCCTAAATATGTATCAAGAGATGATGTAGATGCAGAATACATAGCTCATGAAACAGAAATATTAAAGCAACAAGCATTAAACGAAGGAAAACCAGCTCAAATCGTTGAAAAAATGGTTGTTGGAAGAATGAATAAGCAATTACAAGAAGTATGCCTGCTTAATCAAACATTCGTAAAGAATCCTGATTTAACGGTTGAAAAACTTGTTAAAGAGGTTGCTACTAAGCTGAATACTGAAATTAAGGTAGCTAAGGTTATGAGATTTGAAGTTGGAGAAGGTATAGAAAAGAAAGAAGAAAACTTTGCAGAAGAGGTTGCTAAGCAACTTAAATAATATAAAAAGAGAACACTTTTGTGTTCTCTTTTTTAGAAGAATATTGAATGGAGGACTTTGTTTATGGATAAACCTATATATAAAAGGGTACTATTAAAATTAAGTGGAGAAGCTTTAGCTGGAGAAATGAAATTTGGAATAAATAATGAGGTTGTAAATGAAATAGCTCAATCTATAAAAGAATTACATGAAATGGGAGTTGAGGTTGCTATAGTTGTAGGCGGAGGCAACTTCTGGAGAGGTAGAACTAGTGAAGGTATGGATAGAATTACTGCTGATCATATAGGAATGCTTGCTACTGTTATGAATTCTTTAGCTATGCAAGATGCACTGGAAAATATAGGGGTTTCAACTAGAGTCCAAAATGCTATTGAAATGAGACAAATTGCAGAACCATATATAAGAAGAAAAGCTATGAGACATTTAGAGAAAAATAGAGTAGTCATATTTGCATCTGGAACTGGTAATCCATACTTTTCAACTGATACGGCAGCAGCATTAAGAGCTGCAGAAATAGAGGCTGAAGTTATACTTTTAGCTAAAAAAGTAGATGGGGTATATGATAGTGATCCTATGATAAATTCAGAAGCTAAAAAGTTTGATAGACTTTCATACATAGAAGTTCTTAAAAGAGGTTTGAAAGTTATGGATTCAACAGCAACTTCTTTATGTATGGATAATAAAATACCTATAAGGGTATTTGGATTAAATAATTCTAAAAATATAATTGATGTGGTTCAAGGAAAGAACATAGGAACTATAGTAGAGGAGGAAAAATAATGAAATTAGAAGTTCATAAGGTTTTAGAAGAAAAAATGATAAAAACGATGTCTGTTTTAAAAGAAGAATTAGGAGTAATAAGAGCTGGAAGAGCGAACCCAGGAATGCTTGATAGAGTTATGGTGGATTATTATGGATCTCAGACTCCACTTAAACAAGTAGCTACTGTATCAGCTCCAGAACCTAGATGCATAGTTATACAACCTTGGGATATGTCGGCTCTTGGAAGTATAGAAAAAGCTATTCAATTTGCTAATTTGGGATTTAATCCGACTAATGATGGTAAAATGATAAGAATAGTAATTCCTCAACTTACAGAGGAAAGAAGAAAAGATTTAGCTAAACTTGCTAGTAAGACTGCAGAAAGTGCTAAAGTAGCTCTTAGAAATGAAAGAAGAGATGCTAATGATAAGTTAAAGAAAATGCAAAAAGATTCTGAAATAACAGAAGATGATTTGAAAAAAGCACAAGAGGAAGTTCAAAAAACGACTGATAAAAATATAAAATTAGTAGATGAACTTTTAGCTAAGAAAGAAAAGGAAATAATGGAGGTTTAATTTGGAATATTTCGAATTATTTGGAGTTGAACTTTCTAAGGCAAAACAGGTACTTGAAAATAATGATATAAAGTATATAATAAAAGAGACAGTAGGGCATAAAGATAAATCTTTATTAGTGTTCCCTAGGGTTATAAATATCAAAAAAAGAAATGATTATATAGAACTTGTTATCACATATTTTTCTGATTCCTTATAATAAGGAATCAGAAAAATATTTGATTGGAGGAAAATATGGGAAAAAATACATTGAATGATATAGATAAAAATAATATGCCAAAGCATATAGCTATTATAATGGATGGCAATGGAAGATGGGCAAAAAAAAGGTTTTTACCTAGGACGTTTGGTCATAAGGCCGGAGTTGAAACTATAAGAGAGATTGTTAAAGAATGTAGTAATCTAGGGATTGGGTATCTAACATTATACGCTTTTTCTACAGAAAATTGGAAAAGACCTAAAGACGAAGTAAGTGCACTTATGAATTTATTAGTGCAATATTTAAAAAAAGAAATAAAGGAATTACATGAAAATAATGTAATTTTTAATACTATAGGAGATATATCTTATCTACCTAGTGCTGCAGCTAAAGAAATTGAAAAATCAAAAGAACTTACTAAAGATAATACAGGACTTACACTTACATTGGCTTTGAATTATGGAAGTAGACATGATATAAAGAATGCTATTGTAAATATACTTGAAGATTATAAAAATGAAAAAATTGGGATAGATGATGTTGACGAAGAGTTTATTAGGAATTATTTAAGTACCAAATCATTACCAGATCCAGATATACTAGTTAGACCTAGTGGTGAATATAGAATTAGTAATTTTTTATTGTGGGAAATAGCATATTCTGAATTTTGGTTTTCGGATATATACTGGCCAGACTTTAGAAAAGAAAATTTACATAAACTTATTTTGGATTATCAAAATAGGGAAAGAAGATTTGGAGGACTTAAATAGGAGGATTTATATGTTTATTAGAATAGTATCTTCGATAATATTATTGCCGGTTTTAGCGTTTATCTTAATAAATGGAGGAATTCCTTTATATTTAGGTGTTATGATAATTTCATTAATAGCTATAAAAGAATTTTATGATGCTTTTAGGAAAAAGAATTTCAACAGTGCTAGTTTGCTGGGGTATCTATTTACTATGATAATCTATTTTGGTGCAACTTCACAAATGGATAGTAGATATATAACATGTGGTTTTTTTATTACTTTTTTTATATTATGCATATTACTTGTAATGAGAAAGTATAATGTTATTGATATGGGGATAACTTTTCTTGGAATAATATACATACCATATCTTTTGAAATATATAATATTAATTTCGAAATTTTCAAATTATAATTACATATATTTAATTTTTGTAATAGCATGGATGACGGATACATTTGCTTATTTTAGTGGTTATTTCTTTGGAAAACATAAATTAATACCAGAAGTTAGTCCTAAAAAGACTATAGAGGGAAGTATAGGAGGAGTTATAGGAAGTTCTTTATCTTGTATTGTATTTGGATATATATTTGGATTTAATTTGATACATATGGGCATAATTGGACTTATAGGAAGTATGATAGCTCAAATTGGAGATTTATTTGCATCTTCAATAAAGAGATTTCTGGAAATTAAAGATTATGGAAAATTGATACCTGGACATGGAGGTATATTAGATAGATTTGATAGTATAATTTTAACAGCTCCTTTTGTTTATTATTATATATATTTTTTTATAGATTAAAGTATAATTAAAGAAAATAAATTTAACCTTAGGGCTTCAGAATTTTCTGAAGCTATTATATTACGCTGCTTAAGAAGGGGATGGATAATATGAAAAAGATATCTATTTTAGGATCAACGGGTTCTATAGGAATGCAGGCTTTAGAGGTTGTGAGAAATAACAAAGGTAAATTTAAAATAGAAGCTTTGGCTGTAAATACTAGCATAGATATGCTTAAAAATCAAATATTAGAGTTTAGACCTAAAGTAGTAGCTGTTTACAACGAAGATAAAGCTAAACAGTTAAAAGAAATTCTACCAAAGGAAGTAGATGTAGATATATATTCTGGGATGACAGGATTAAAAACTATAGCATCTTTGGAGAGTGTAGATATAGTTTTAACAGCTCTTGTAGGAATGATAGGGCTTGTACCTACTTTAGAAGCTATTAAATATAGAAAAACAATAGCTTTGGCAAACAAAGAAACACTTGTAACTGCAGGTAGATTAGTTATGAATGAAGCTAAAAAAATGGGTGTTAATATTCTACCTGTTGATAGTGAACATTCTGCTATATTCCAATGTTTAAATGGAGAAAGTAATAAAGAAATCGAGAAAATTATATTAACAGCATCAGGTGGACCTTTTAGAAATAAAACAAAGGAACAACTTATAAATATAACTAAGAATGAGGCTTTGAAACATCCTAATTGGAGTATGGGTAGGAAAATAAGTATAGATTCAGCGACCTTAATGAATAAAGGACTTGAAGTTATAGAAGCGAAGTGGTTATTTGGAGTTGATTCTACTGACATAGATGTCTTGGTACATCCTCAAAGTATAGTACATTCTATGGTACAATTCATAGATGGATCAGTTATAGCTCAACTTGGAAATCCTGATATGAAGCTTCCTATACAGTATGCACTGTCATACCCAAATAGAATATATAATGATTATGAAAGATTAGATCTTGCAAAAATAAATTCACTAACATTTGAAAAACCAGATATTAATACTTTCCCGTGTTTAAAACTTGCTTATGAATGCTTGGAAAAAGGCGGAACATATTGTACTGTTTTAAATGCAGCTAATGAAATTTTGGTAAGTGAATTTTTGAATGATAAAATTAAATTTTATGATATACCAATGTATATAGAAAAAGCATTAGAAAAACATTCTAGTATAGAAGAACCTACATTAGAGGAAATATTACATATAGATAATTGGAGCAGAGAATTTATAAAAGAAAGTATAAAATAGGAAGGTGAAAATATGAACATCATTATATCTCTTATAGTATTTGGAATACTTGTTTTGTTTCATGAGTTTGGGCATTTTATAGTTGCTAAAAAAGCAGGGGTTAAAATACATGAGTTTGCTATAGGAATGGGACCAAAAATTTACTCATATAAAGGTGATGAAACAGAGTATGCACTTAGAGTATTACCTATAGGCGGATATGTTAGAATGGAAGGTGAAGATGAGGAATCGAGTGATCCTAGAAGTTTTAATAATAAAACTATATTTCAAAAGATAAGTATAATTTTTGCTGGACCCTTGATGAACTTTATACTAGCAATACTGTTGTTCACATTGATGTTTATGTATAAAGGAGTTCCTGGAACTACTATAGAAAATACTATTGATAACTTGCCGGCTCAACAAGTTGGTATTAAACAGGGAGATAAGATATTAAAAATAAATGATTCTAGTATAAAAAATTGGGATGATATAAGAAAAACAGTATCTAATTCTTCCACTAACACTATAAAAATTCAAGTACAAAGAGATAATAATGTATTGGAATACGATATTACACCTAAAGATGAAAATGGTAAAAAAAAGATAGGTATAGAGCCTAAATATGAAAAGAATAAAATAATATCATCTTTTAAATATGCAGTAGATCAAACTTTTTTCATATTAGGACAGATGATAGATTTCCTGGGAAAAGCTATAACTGGAAATGTATCAAAAGATGAAGTAGCAGGTCCTGTAGGTATAATAAATGTAGTAGGTAAAGCAGCGGATGCTGGTATAATAAATGTTATATTTTTGGGAGGCGTTATAAGTATAAATTTAGGATTATTTAACTTACTTCCTATACCAGCCTTAGATGGAGGACGAATTATATTCTTACTTATAGAACTTATTAGAGGGAAAAAAATGAATCCTGAAAGAGAAGGGTCTATACATTTCATAGGGTTTGTTGCATTGATGCTTTTGATGGTATTTACAATTTATAATGATGTATCTAGAATAATTAAATAGAAGGTGATTTTTTGAGGAAATTAACAAAAGTAATTGATTGTGGTAACGTTAAAATAGGAGGCAATAATCCTATATCTATTCAATCAATGACTAATACGGATACAAGAGATGTAGAAGCTACAATAAATCAAATAAAAGGTCTTGAAAAAATAGGTTGTGACATAGTTAGAGTCGCTGTTCCTGATATAGATGCTGCTTTAAAATTGGGTGAAATAAAAGAAGGTATAAATATACCAATTATAGCAGACATACATTTTGATTATAGATTAGCTCTTGAAGCTATAAATCAAGGAGTAGATGGACTTAGAATAAATCCTGGAAATATAGGGAGTATAGAAAGAGTAAGAATGGTAGTTGAAAAAGCTAAAGAAAAAAATATAAAAATAAGAATAGGTGTAAATGGAGGATCTTTAGAAAAAGATCTGCTTGAAAAGTATGAAAAGGCTACACCGGATGCTTTGGTAGAGAGTGCAATGAGGCATATAAGAATTTTAGAAAGTATGGATTTTTATAATATAGTTGTATCCTTAAAATCTAGTGACATACATACGACTATAAAGGCATATGAACTTATGTCTGAACAGGTGGAATATCCTCTACATGTTGGTATAACAGAATCTGGAAGTATAAAAAAAGGAACTATTAAATCATCTATAGGAATAGGATATATATTGCTTAAAGGAATAGGAGATACTATAAGGGTATCTTTAACGGGAGATCCTAAAGAAGAAATATTTGTAGGTAAAGAAATTTTAAAATCTATAGGACTATTAGATGAAGGTATTAAGGTTATATCTTGTCCGACTTGTGGAAGGTGTAATATAGACTTGATAAATATAGCTTCAAAGGTTGAAGAACAAATAAAAGATATAGATAAAAAAATGACTATAGCTATAATGGGTTGTGCTGTCAATGGACCTGGAGAGGCGAGGGAAGCTGATATTGGTATAGCTGGTGGAAATGAGAATGCTATCTTATTTAAAAAAGGAGAAATTGTAAGGAAGATAAAAAGTGATGATTTGATAAATGAATTAATAAGCGAAATAGAAAAATTCTAGACTATTTAGTCTAGAATTTTTGTGTTAATCTATATATTGAAACTTTATGCATAAAAAAGATAAAAACTGTCTAGGAGGTATTATGGATAGTATAAAAAAATATTTGGAAAAAATAGGAGTATGTAAAAATTTAGATAAGAAATATGATGATATTTTATTGAAAAATATAGTTTATTTTAAAGAAGATAAGATTGTATATTTTTATTTGGAATCAAAAGAAATACTCAATATATCTGAACTTAGAGTTATAGAATGCAAGATAAAGAATGAATTGACTTTTTTTAATGATGTAAAATTTAAAATTAGGTACAGAAATATTGAAGATGATGTAGGTGTTGTTATAAAAAAATACTGGAATAATATAGAGTTTATAATGAAGTCTATGGTTTCATCTATAACATCTGCTGAAAAAATTAGATGGAAATATATGGATAAATGTTTGGTTATAAATATAGAAAATGAAATAATATATAAAATATTGGAGTCGAAGAAGACTGCATATTCTATAAAAAGTATGATAAATGAGGAATTAGGTTTTGATTTGAGTGTTAGATTCGATCTTGAAAATAAATGCGATATGAATTTGAAAGAATATATAAGTAAAAAAGACGAGGAAACAGATAATCTACTTTCTAATAGAATTGTAACGAGTGTAAAATCTGAAACAAATGAAAATAAAAGCAATGATTGTAAGGTTGAAAAAGAGGAGACTGATATTATATATGGTAAAAGCATTACAGACTCTATTGAAATTATTAAAAATATAACTCCTGAAACAGGAAGGGTATGTATAAAAGGAGAGGTATTTGATGTTGAAAATCGAGAGTTAAAGGGCGGAAGGACTCTATTAACCATTTCTATAACAGATTATACAAGTTCTATAAAGTGTAAATTATTTTTAAGAGAAAATAATAAGGATTCTGTAGTGGAGAACATAAACAAAGGATCTTATTTAAAGATTAGAGGAAATGCTTTGTTTGATAATTATTCTCAGGAACTGATTGTGAATATCTCAGATATACAAAAATCAAAGAAAAAAGAAAAACATGATAAAAGTGATAAGAAAAGGGTAGAACTACATTTGCATACTCAAATGTCTGCTATGGATGCAATCACTTCAGTATCAAAGGTGATTGAAAGAGCTGCAAAATGGGGACATAAAGCTATAGCAGTTACTGATCATGGTATAGTGCAGGCCTTTCCAGAAGCGATGGAGGCATCTAAAAAACATGGTGTCAAAGTTCTTTATGGAGTGGAAGGGTACTTAGTAGATGATACTAATCCTGTTATAAAAAATCCAAATAAATTACCTCTAAGTCAGACTTTTGTAGTATTTGATTTAGAAACAACAGGTTTTTCTAGTAAAAATGATAAGATAACAGAGATTGGCGCTGTAAAAATAGAAAATTTTGAAATTATAGAGAGATTTAGCGTTTTAGTAAATCCTGAAAAACATATACCGTATAAAGTTCAAGAACTCACAGGTATAACTAATGACATGGTTAAAGATGAAAGAACTATTGAACAGGTAATGCCAGATTTTTTAGATTTTATAAAGGATAGTGTGTTGGTTGCTCATAATGCAGAGTTTGATATAGGCTTTGTAAGAGAAAACTGTAAGAGAATGTCTTTAAATTTTAATAATATATATGTTGATACTATAAATCTTGCTAGAGAGTTACTTCCACAACTTAAAAGGTATAAATTAAATACAGTAGCAAAAGCTCTTAAGGTTTCACTTGAAAATCATCATAGAGCAGTTGATGATGCTGAAGCTACAGCAGAAATATTTATAAAATTTTTGGAAATGCTAAAAGAAAAAGATGCAAACTATTTGCATCAAGTCAATGAATTATTTAAGGTTGCTGATTTTAAAAAGGTAAGAAGTAATCATATAACTATATTGGTTAAAAACTATATAGGTCTTAAAAATTTATATAAATTAATATCAAAAGCACACATGGAATATTTCTATAAGACTCCTAGAATACCTAAAAGTGTTTTAAAGGAATATAAAGAAGGACTTTTGATAGGGTCGGCATGTGAAAATGGTGAGGTGTATCAAAGTATACTTAAAAATAAAGAAGATTATGAAATAGAGGAAATATTAGAACTATATGATTATCTAGAAATAATGCCACTTGATAATAATAAATTTATGATAGAAAAAGAAATTGTTAAAGATTATGAAGAACTTAAAGATATTAATAGAAAAATTATACAACTTGGGAAAAAGTATGATAAATTAGTTGTGGCAACTGGAGATGTTCATTTTATAGATCCCCATGATGAGGTGTATAGGAAAATATTAAAGCATTCACAGGGATTCAAAAGTGCTAATGAGGAGATTCCTCTTTACTTTAGAACTACAGATAATATGTTAGATGAATTTAGCTATTTGGGTTATGAAACTGCTGAGGAAGTGGTTATAACTAATACCAATAAAATAGCAGACCGAATAGATGAAATAAAACCTATACCAGATGAAACATGTACTCCAGTAATAGAAGGATCTGAAGAAGATCTTAGAGAAATGTGTTATAAAAAAGCTCATAATATGTATGGAGAAAAACTACCGGATGTAGTTGAAAAACGACTTGAGAGAGAGTTAAATTCTATAATAAGTAATGGATATGCTGTTTTGTATATAATATCACAAAAATTGGTTACGAAATCTTTACAAGATGGATATCTAGTTGGATCAAGGGGATCGGTTGGCTCATCATTTGTTGCTACAATGAGTGATATAACAGAGGTTAATCCTTTACCAGCTCACTATAGATGTGAAAAATGCTTGAAGTCTGAGTTCTTTGAAACTGGAAGTTATACATCGGGAGCTGATTTACCTGATAAGGATTGTCCCGATTGTAAAATACCGTATATAAAAGATGGACATGATATACCTTTTGAGGTTTTTTTAGGATTCGAAGGAGATAAAGAACCGGATATTGACCTTAATTTTGCAGGTGAGTATCAGCCAAATGCACATAAGTATACAGAAGTACTATTTGGGGAAGGATATGTATATAGAGCTGGAACAATAGGAACTATAGCTGATAAAACAGCTTATGGATTTGCTAAAAAATATATTGACGAAAATGAAATGAAAACTACATCAGCAGAAGTTAACAGGCTATCCAAAGGGTGTACTGGAATCAAAAGGACATCAGGGCAACATCCCGGAGGAGTAATGGTTGTTCCTCATTATAAAGAAATATACGATTTTTCACCTATTCAATATCCGGCTAATGATTCTACATCTGGAGTTATAACAACTCATTTTGACTATCACTCCATAAGTGGTAGAATATTAAAGCTTGATATATTAGGACACGACGTTCCGACTATAATAAGAATGATTGAGGATATAACAGGAATCAATGCTACTAAAATACCTCTTGATGATAAAAAGACAATGTCTATATTTACATCTACAGAAGCTTTAGGAGTTACTAGTGAAGAAATTAATTGTACTATAGGGAGTCTTGGAATACCTGAGTTTGGAACTAAATTTGTTAGACAAATGCTCACAGATACTCAGCCTACAACTTTTGGAGAACTTGTAAGAATTTCAGGATTATCACATGGTACAGATGTTTGGCTTAATAATGCTCAGGACTTGGTTAGGGATGGTGTTGTTACATTAAAGGATGTTATATCAACAAGAGACGATATAATGAACTATCTTATATTTAAAGGATTGAAGCCTAAACTTTCATTTAAAATAATGGAGAAGGTTAGGAAAGGTAAAGGACTAACTCCAGAAGATGAAGAAGAAATGAAAAATAATGATGTGCCACAGTGGTATATAGATTCTTGTAACAAAATTAAGTATATGTTCCCAAAAGCACATGCGGTAGCTTATGTTATGATGTCAGTTAGAATAGCTTATTGTAAGGTTTATTATCCACATTCTTTTTATGCCACTTATTTTACTACTAAAGCAGAAGATTTTGATGCTAATTTAGTTATAAAAGGTAAAGACGAAGTTATTCGTAAGATGAAAGAAATAGAAAGTCTTGGGAATGACGTTACGGCTAAAGAAAAAGGTATGCTAACTGTGCTTGAGGTTGTTAGAGAAATGTTTGCAAGAAAGATAGAAATTTCAAGAGTAGATCTTTATAAATCAGATGCAAAGAAATTTAAAATAGTAGATAATAAATTATTACCACCGTTAATAGCTCTTCAGGGCGTTGGAGGTAATGCTGCTATTAATATCGCTAAAGAAAGAGAAAAAGAAGAATTTCTTTCAATAGAAGATTTGAGAAAGAGGACTAAGATTTCAAAAACTGTAATTGAAACATTAAAAAGCCATGGCTGCATTGAAGGTCTGCCTGAGACAAACCAGTTATCCCTGTTGTGATAAGTTGCACAAAAAAACATTATATGGTATACTAGTATAGACAAATATATATACTAGTAAAATATAGAGTGGGGATGATGCCCACTCTTTCTTTTATAATAATAGGAAACAAATTTTATAAAAAAATAAACAACTTAAAAACTAAATAAAGGAGGTATACATATATGAAAAAAAGTGTAGAAAAAACAATAGAAGAAATAGTTTTGCCAATAGTTGATAATAATAACTTTGAATTAATAGACGTAGAGTATGTTAAAGAAGCTGGACATTATTATTTAAGAATCTATATAGATAAAGAAGGCGGAATTGGATTAAATGACTGTAAAATGGTAAGTGAAGAATTGAGCGAGATATTAGATAAAATAGATCCAATAAAAGAAAACTATTTTTTAGAAATATCATCACCTGGAATTGACAGACCATTAAAAAAAGATAATGATTTTGAGCGATATAAAGGAAGAGATGTTGAATTAAAGCTTTATAAAGCTTTAGATGGACAAAAGCAGTTTGAAGGAGAGCTTGTAGGATTATTTGAAGGTATAATAAAAATTAAAACAGATAAAGATGAGATATTGGAATTCGATAAAAAAGAAGTATCTATAATTAGATTATCTGTAAAAATTTAACAAGGAGGAGAAATGATGAATTTAGAATTCATAGATGCTTTAGAACAATTAGAAAAGGAAAAAGGTGTTTCTAAGGACATATTAATAGACACTATTGAAGCGGCACTTGTTTCAGCTTACAAAAGAAATTTTGGTTCTTGTCAAAATGTTAGAACGGAAATAGATAGAGAAAATGGTGAAGTTAAAGTTTATTCGCAAAAAAGAGTAGTAGAATCTGATGATGTATATGATGATTTTTTAGAAATAGCTATAGATGAAGCTAGAGAATTCAATAAAAATTATGAACTAGATGATATTGTTGAATTTGAAGTTACACCTAAAAACTTTGGAAGAATTGCAGCTCAAACAGCTAAGCAAGTTGTAGTTCAAAGAATAAGAGAAGCAGAGAGAGATGTTATCTATTCAGAATTTATAAATAGAGAAACTGAAATAGTTACAGGAATAGTAGCTAGAGTAAGTAAAGGTATAGTATATATTTCTCTTGGCAAAATAGAGGGTGTATTAAATCAAACTGAACAAATACCAGGTGAAACATATGAAGTGGGTCAGAGAATAAAATCATATATAATAGAAGTTAAAAAGACTACAAAAGGGCCTCAAATACTTTTATCTAGAAGTCATCCGGGACTTATTAAAAGATTATTTGAACTAGAAGTACCTGAAATATATGATGGAGTTGTTCAAATAAAATCTATATCAAGAGAAGCTGGTTCTAGAACTAAAATGGCAGTACACTCTATAGATGAAAATGTAGATTCAATAGGAGCTTGTGTTGGAGCTAAGGGATCTAGAGTAAAAAATATAGTAGATGAGTTAAAAGAAGAAAAAATAGATATAATAAAATATAGTGAAAATCCTGCTGAATTTATATCTAGCGCGCTAAGTCCATCAAAAGTAATTTCGGTAGAATTAAATGAGCAAGAAAGAAGCGCAAAGGTAATAGTTCCTGATTACCAATTATCATTAGCTATAGGTAAAGAAGGACAAAATGCTAGACTTGCAGCAAAACTTACTAATTGGAAAATAGACATAAAAAGTGAGAGCCAAGCTAATAATTAATAAAAAAGGAGGCGATATTCTTGAGTCAAAAGAAAATACCTCAACGTAAATGTATAATCTGTCAGGATAGAAATTCAAAAAAAACCTTGATAAGAATAGTAAAAAATAAAGATGGAGAAATATTTGTAGACAATACAGGTAAAGCTAATGGTAGAGGAGCTTATATTTGTGCTAGTAAAGAATGCTTAGAAAAAGCTATAAAGACTAGAGCATTAAATAGAGCGTTTAAATTAGAAATTTCAGAAAAAGTTTACAATGACTTATCGGAGGAAATAGACAAATATGAAAAATAAAATTCTTTCGTTACTAGGTATTATTTTAAGAAGTGGTAACTTGGTTTCTGGAGATGATACTACATTATCTGATCTTAAAAAAGGAAAAATAAAATTAATTATAATAGCAAATGATGCATCGGAAAATACAAAAAAGCTTTTTAAAGATAAATCTGAATATAGAAACGTGCCTTATATAATAGATTTTACGAAAGAAGAATTAGGAAAAAGTATAGGAAAAAGTAGTAGAGCAGTAATCGGTATAAAAAGCGATCAGTTTGCAATGAAAATAAAAGAAATTAGTAGGGGGTGAAGCTTTTGTCAAAGACAAGAGTTTATCAATTAGCACAAGAATTAGGAATGTCAAATAAAGAAATTATAGAAAAAATGGATTCATTAGAAATACTTGTAGAAAATAATATGAGTATTTTAAGTGAGGAAGAAGTAAATAAAATAAAGGAACTTTCAAGCGAAGAAGATGCAACTGGTGAGAATAATAATCTTACTGAAATTAAAATAGCCGATAAAATAACAGTTCAAAATTTAGCACAATTAATAGATAAAAGTGCTACAGAAGTTATAACTAAACTTATAAAATTAGGAATAATGGCAGGTATGAATCAAGAAATAGATTTTGATTTGGCTGCATGTGTAGCTATGGACTATGGATTTAAAGCTATACAATACGAAGAAGACGAAATAGATGATGAAATAGAAATAGAAGAAGATAGACCGGAAGATTTAAAACCAAGACCACCTATTGTAACTGTTATGGGACATGTTGACCACGGTAAAACTTCATTACTTGATGCTATTAGAAATAGTAAAGTAACAGATAAAGAGGCTGGTGGAATAACTCAACATATAGGTGCATATGAAGTAGAAGTTGATAAAAAGAAAATAGTATTTTTAGATACTCCTGGACATGAAGCGTTTACATCTATGAGAGCAAGAGGAGCTCAAGTTACAGATATAGCGATACTTGTAGTTGCAGCAGATGATGGTATAATGCCTCAAACAGTAGAAGCTATAAACCATGCAAAAGCAGCTCAGGTACCTATAATAATAGCTATAAACAAAATCGATAAAGTTGGAGCAAATCCAGATAGAGTAAAGCAAGAATTAACAGAACACGGACTTTTAGTTGAAGATTGGGGAGGAGATATAATATCTGTTCCGGTTTCAGCTCTTAAAAATGAAAATATAGATACATTACTAGAAATGATTTTACTAGTTTCTGAGATGGAAGAATTAAAAGCTAATCCAAACAGAAAAGCAGTAGGAACTGTTGTAGAGGGACAACTTGATAAAGGAAGAGGTCCAGTAGCTACTGTACTTGTTCAAAATGGAACATTAAAAGTTGGAGATGCAGTTGTTGTTGGTTGTGCACACGGTAAAATCAGAGCTATGGTAAATGACTTGGGTAAAAGAGTAAAGCAGGCAGCACCATCTATACCAGTTGAAATACTTGGACTTTCTGAGGTTCCGCAAGCAGGAGATCAATTTGTAGTAGTTAAAAATGATAAGATGGCTAGAGGTATAGCTGATAAAAGAAAAGATAAAATTAGAGCAAGACAAATGAAAGCTAGTCAAAAGGTATCATTAGATGATTTATTTAAACAAATGGAACAAGGCGATGTAAAAGAGCTTAATATAATAATAAAGGCAGATGTTCAAGGTTCAGTTCAAGCTGTAAAACAGTCTTTAGAAAAATTAAGTAACGAAGAAGTAACTGTAAAAGCTATTCATGGAGCTGTTGGAGCTATAACTGAGTCTGATGTAATGCTTGCTAGTGCTTCTAATGCTATAATAATAGGATTTAATGTAAGACCAATTGGAGCAGCATCAGATGTAGCTGAAAAAGAAAAAGTTGATTTAAGAACATATAGAGTAATATATAAAGCTATAGAAGACATACAATCTGCAATGAGGGGTATGCTTGATCCTGAGTTTGTAGAAGAAGAATTAGGAAAAGCAGAGATTAGGGCTACATTTAAAGTATCTGGAGTTGGAACTATAGCAGGGGCATATGTAACTCAAGGAAAGTTAGCAAGAAATGCTCAAGTAAGATTAGTTAGAGAAGGTATAGTTATACATGAAGGTGAGCTTAACTCTTTAAAGAGATTTAAAGATGATGCTAAAGAAGTAGCCAAAGGTTATGAATGTGGATTTGCATTAAGTAATTTCAATGACTTAAAAGAAGGCGATGTAATAGAAGCTTTTATAATGAAAGAAAAAGAAAATAGATAGAGGGGTTGTAGATACTATGGCATCATATTCTAGAACAAGAAGAATAGGAGAAGAAATAAAAAAGGTTATAAGTAGATTACTTTTAGAAGGTCTAAAAGATCCTAGAATATCTTCTCTAGTAAGTGTTACGGATGTTAATGTAACTTCTGATTTAAAGTATGCTTATATATACATTAGCGTACTTACAGGAGATAAAGATGGAACCCTAAAAGGATTAAAAAGTGCCAGTGGATTTGTTAGAAAAGAAATAGGAAAACATGTTAAATTGAGATATACTCCTGAAATAATATTTAGATTGGATGATTCTATTGAAAAAGGAGTTTACATGTCTAATTTAATTAAAAACGTCAATTCAAAAAAAGAAGATGATGTAAATGAATAAAATAATAAATACTATAATGGGAAGTAATAATTTTATTATTACTTCCCATTATAGTCCAGATGGAGACAACTTAGGATCATCAATAGGACTATATTATGCACTTAAAAGTATGAAGAAAGAAGCTATGTTTGTATTAGATGATAATCTTCCTTCTAATTTGGAATTTTTATATAAAGAAATTAAAATATATAAATCTGAAGAAATAAAGACTGAAGATTATATACTTATATCACTTGATTGTGGTGATAAAGATAGACTTTGTTGTAGTGATACTATAAAAAGTGCAGCAAGTATAACAATAAATATAGACCACCATACAAGCAATGATTTATATGCAGACTTAAACTATGTAGATGATAAAGCTTCATCTACATGTGAAGTTGTATATGAAATGCTTATGAAAATAGATGAAAATATAATAGACAAAAAAATAGCTAATTGTCTTTACACTGGTCTTATAACTGATACAGGCAATTTTATGTATTCAAATACTAATCCTAGTAGTTTTGAAATGGCTTGTGAACTATTAAAAAAAGGAATAGACAAACAAGATATAATACAAAACATATACCAAAATAATCCTGTAAACTATGTTAAGATACTAGGTGAATCTTTAAATACATTAAACGTTATACAAGATAAAATAGCGACTATTGAATTGACTACTCAAATGTTTAAAAATAACAATATAACATTTAATGACGTGGATGGATTTGTAAACTATGCTAGAGATATAAATGGAGTAGAAGTTGGGATTTTATTTAAGCAAAAAAAATCTAATCAGATTAAAATAAGCTTAAGATCCAAATCATATGTTAATGTCAGTGAAATAGCAAAAGTATTTGGAGGAGGAGGCCATGTAAGGGCTTCTGGATGTACAATAAATGATTCTTTAGAGAATGCTAAAAAAACGCTTATAGAAGAAGTAATAAAGCATATTTAAGAGAGTGATAATATGAATGGAATACTTAATATACTAAAACCAACAGGTATGACATCTCATGATGTTGTATCAAGAGTTAGAAAAATTGTAAATATGAAAAAAGTAGGACATACAGGTACATTAGATCCAAATGCAGCTGGAGTATTACCTATATGCCTTGGTAAGGCTACCAAAATAGCTGAACTTATATTAAATAAAGAAAAAACTTATATAGCAGAGTTAACACTTGGAATACAAACAGATACTTATGATTCTTTTGGCAAAATTATAGAAAAAAAGGATTCAACTCATATAAATGAAGAAGATATATATAGTGCATTTGAAAAATTTAAGGGAGAGATAACTCAAATACCTCCTATATACTCTGCTCTAAAAGTTAATGGTAAGAGATTGTATGAATTAGCACGAAGTGGACAGACTGATGTTGAAATTAAATCAAGAAAAGTAATAGTAAAAGATATAAAAATAAAAAGCATAGATAAAGAAAAAGTATTGTTTGAAGTGACGGTATCTAAGGGTACATATGTTAGGAGTCTTTGTAAGGATATAGGAGACGAACTTGGAGTTGGTGCTTATATGTCGTTTTTGCTTAGAACGAAGTCGGGTAATTTTGACATTGAAAATGCATATACACTCGAAGAAATCGAACAAGCATCTAAGGATTTGAAATTACAAGATTATATAATGGGAATAGATTATCCTCTTACAAATTACGAAAGAATAGATGTAAAGCAAAGTGCATATAAGGCATTTTCTAATGGAAACACTATATATCAAAAAGGCCTAATAATTAAACAAGAATATCATGATGAAGAATTAGTGAAAGTATATATAGATGATAAATTTTGCGCAATTGGGAAAATAAAAATACAAGACGATAATATATTGTTAAAAAGCCATAAATTATTTATTTAATTATTGGAGCTGAATATGATGAAAATAATTACAGACATAAAAAATATAAATATAAAACAGGATACCGTTGTAACTATTGGAAATTTTGATGGAGTACATAAAGGCCATCAAAAAATAATAAAAGACACTATATTAATAGCTAAACATAAAAAAATGAAGAGTGTACTTTTTACATTTTCAAACCATCCTGTTAATTTTTTCAAAAAAAACAAATTGAAGAATATAATTACCAAAGAAGAAAAATATGAAATTATAAATAAAATGGGAATTGATATAATTGTTTCTATACCATTTAATGAATTTATAATAAAATTAAATCCAGAAGAGTATATAGAAAAAATTCTTTTGGATAAATTGCATGCAAAACAAATAGTTATAGGGCATGATTTTAGATTTGGACTAAACAGAGGTGGAAATGCTGAATTTTTAGAAAATATTGGAAAAACATATGGTTTTGATGTGAAAATTATGAATCCTATTTGTTTGGAAAATATAAGGATAAGCAGTACTTATGTAAGAAATTTACTAGAAATTGGTGAGGTAGATAAGGTTAGTGAATTTTTAGGAAGAGAGTATGGAGTAAACGGAATTGTTATTCATGGTAAAAAAATAGGCAGAAACTTAGGGTTTCCAACTATTAATTTAAAGTATGATAAAAACATATTGATTCCTAAGATAGGTGTTTATCACACGAAGGTAAATATAGATGGAAAAATCTATAATGGTGCAACTAATATAGGATATAGTCCAACTGTTAAACAAAATGAATTTACAGTTGAGACCTATATACTTGAATATAATGGAAATTTATATGGAAAGGAAGCAACTATTAATTTTATAAGAAGAATTAGAGATGAAATAAAGTTTGATACAATACAGGATTTAAAGAAACAGATGAATATGGATATAGAGAACATAAAGCAAAATAAAAAATAAGTTTACTTATAAATCAAGTTATGTTACAATAATTAATGTTGAAACCATTGCTCGGCATTTGATTCACCGACGAATGCTCAGCAATAGGTGTTAAAAAAATATGGAGGTGTTTTAATATGTTACAAGGAGCTAAAAAGCAAGAAATAATCGAAACTTACAAAACTCATGAGGGAGATACTGGTTCTCCAGAAGTTCAAATAGCATTATTAACTACTAGAATAAATGAGTTAAATGATCACTTAAAAATGCACAAGAAAGATCATCACTCAAGAAGAGGTCTTTTAAAGATGGTTGGAAGCAGAAGACGTTTACTTAAGTACTTAAAAGGAAAAGATTTAGACAGATATAAGACTTTAATTGAAAAATTAGGATTAAGAAAATAATAAAGGGCAGGGTTTACCTGCTCTTTTTAAATACATAATAAATTATTTCTAATAGGGAATAATAAATATATGGCGTATTTTAAATAAAATTGTTTACTAAAATTAAAATTTGTAGTATCTTTTACCTATGAGAGGAGGCAAATTATGTATAAAAATTTTGAAATGGATTTAGCAGGAAGAAAACTTTCTGTGGAGATAGGTAAAGTATGTGAAATGTCAAATGGAAGTTGTATGTTGAAATATGGGGATAGTGTTGTACTTGTAAATGCATGTGCATCTTCTGAGCCAAGAGGGGGAATTGATTTCTTCCCGCTTAGCGTTGATTATGAGGAAAAACTTTACTCAGTGGGTAAAATACCTGGAGGATTTATAAAAAGAGAAGGAAGACCATCAGAAAAGGCTATATTGACATCTAGATTAATAGATAGACCTATTAGACCTTTATTTCCAAAAGGATATAGAAATGATGTACAAGTTGTAGCAACTGTAATGTCTACAGATCCTGATTGTCCTACTGATATAGTAGCAATGATAGGCTCATCTGTAGCTCTTTCAATATCAGATATTCCATTTGATGGACCAACTGGATCTGTATGTATAGGATTGATAGATGGAGAGTTTGTAGTTAATCCTACGGTAGAACAAAAGAAAGAAAGTCAGTTAAACTTAATAGTATCTGGAACTAAAGATGCTATAATGATGGTTGAAGCAGGCGCGAATGAATTAAGCGAAGATTTAATGTTAGATGCTATTATGTTTGCACATGAGGAGATAAAAAAAATAGTTGCATTTATTGAAACAATAGTAGAAGAAATTGGAAAACAAAAACAAGAGGTTGTTTTATATAAGCCTGATGAAAATATTGAAGCGGCTGTTAGAGAATATGCGTGTGAAAATATGAGACAAGCTATAAAAACAGTTGAAAAGCTTGAAAGAGCTGAAAAAATGGCAAACGTTAAAGAAGATACTTTATGTCATTTTGAAGAGATATACCCAGAAAATATTAAAGATGTAGATTCGGTTTTACATAGTATCATAAAAGAGTTAGTAAGAGATATGATTGTAAATGAGAAAATAAGACCTGATAATAGAAAATCAGATGAGATAAGACCTATATGGTCAGAAGTTGGAATTCTTCCAAGAACACATGGTTCTGGACTTTTTACAAGAGGACAAACACAAGTTTTAACTGTAGCTACTCTTGGATCTTTAGGTGATGTACAAATAATAGATGGACTTGAAGATGAAGAAGATAAAAGATATATGCATCATTATAATTTTCCTTCATATAGCGTAGGAGAAACAAGACCTTTAAGAGGTCCTGGAAGAAGAGAAATAGGACATGGAGCACTTGCATCAAGAGCATTAGAGCCTATGATTCCAAGTAAAGAAGAGTTCCCATATACAATAAGATTGGTATCAGAAGTATTAAGTTCTAACGGATCTACATCTCAAGCAAGTGTTTGTGGAAGTACATTGTCATTACTTGATGCAGGAGTTCCTATAAAGGATATGGTAGCAGGTATAGCAATGGGGCTTATAAAAGAAAATGAAAATATAGCAATTTTATCTGATATACAAGGAATGGAAGATTTCTTAGGAGATATGGACTTTAAAGTGGCTGGAACACCAAACGGTATAACAGCTATACAAATGGATATAAAAATAGATGGAATAGATAAAGAAATACTAAAAACTGCACTTGAACAAGCTAAAGAAGGTAGACTTCATATACTGAATGAAATGAAGAAGACAATAGATACGCATAGAGAAGAAATGTCTGAATATGCTCCAAGAATAATAAAATTAAAAATACACCCTGATAAGGTTAGAGACGTTATAGGACCTGGTGGAAAGACTATAACTGGTATAATAGAAGAGACTGGTGTTAAAATAGATATAGAAAAAGATGGAGAAGTATTCATAATGTCTCCAGATAAAGAATTAGGACAAAAAGCAAAAGATATGATATTAACTATCGTTAAAGAAGTTGAAGAAGGGGAAATATATGAAGGAAAAGTAACTAGAATAATGAATTTTGGTGCTTTTGTAGAAATATTACCTAAAAAAGAAGGTTTAATTCATATATCTAATATAGCTCACGAAAGAGTAGAAAAAGTTGAAGATGTTCTAAAAATAGGAGATATAGTAAAAGTTAAAGTTACTGAAATAGATAAGCAAGGAAGAATAAATCTTTCAAGAAAAGCATTGATTGAAAAACCAGAAAAAGTAGAAAAGACAGAAACTGAAAAAAAAATGTAGTACAAAAATAAGCGCTTTATAAAGTGCTTATTTTTTTTTATTTAAAGAAAATATATAATTTTTAATATATGAATAAAATTAATGAAAGAACTATAATTGTAATTATTTTTGCATAAATTCATAGATCCAATAATAGATATATATTGGACTAGGTATTATAGCCTAATATCCTCAAGATAAAAAAGGAGATGAATTTATGATAGTTATAATTAAAAAGAAAAAAGTAATTAGAATGACTTTGATTATATTGGCTATTGGGATGATGAGTCTTATAACTAACTATAGTGTAAGTTGTTTTAATAATAAGCAAGAGCCCTTTCATAAAGGTAATAAAGAAAATTCAAACCATGTAGCTATAACTTGTAATGTAGATTGGGGAAATGAATACATAGATACTATGCTTGAAACTCTTAAAGAAGAAAATGTTAAAATAACTTTTATGGTTACAGGTAGATGGGCAGATAAATATCCGGATATACTTATGAAAATAAAAGCAGATGGTCATGAAATTGGAAATCATGGCTATAAACATACGGACTATAGTAAACTTGATTATAAATCAAATTATGATGAAATACAAAAGTCAAAGAAAATAATAGAAAATATAATAAAAGAGGACACTAAATTTTTTGAACCTCCATCTGGATATTATAGTGAAAATACCGTAAAAGCTGCAGTGGATTTAAATTATATACCTATAAAATGGACATTAGATACTATCGATTGGAAGTACAAAGACAATCCTGATAAAATAGTACAGAGAATAAAATCAAAAGATATGGAGGATTCCGGTATTATATTGATGCATCCTACTAAAGCTACATCGCAGGCTTTAAAATCGATAATAGAAACTATAAGAAATAATGGTTATGAGGTGGGATGTCTTAGTGATATATTTGATATGTAGTAAATCAACACAGGTTTTTATTCTATAGGAATTACAACATTTTTGTTTTGTGGATAACTAGTTTAAGAAAGAGATACTTGCGACTATTTTTGAGCAACGGAGCCTGAAAGAATCGTTGGCTACATGAGTCACCGCGTTAGCGAGTAGACGAATTTTTTAATGTTGAATAAATATATAATGTAAACTATAATTAGATGTGTAACTTTAAAGATTGGGAGGCTAGAAAGTGTCTAAAAAATATACTCTAGATAATGGTTTAGTTATAGTAGGTGAAGAAATAAATCATGTAAACTCTGTAAGTTTTGGAATTTGGGTAGATGTTGGGAGCAGGTATGAAGATGAATATACAAATGGAATGTCCCACTTTATAGAACATATGTTATTTAAAGGAACTAAAAATAGAACAGCAAAGAAAATAGCTGAGGAAATAGATCATCTAGGTGGTCACATAAATGCTTTTACTAGTAAAGAAACGACTTGTTATTATGTGAAAATGATTGACGAACATATAGAATCTGGAATAAATATACTAGCAGATATGATATTAAATCCTTTGTTTTTAGATGAAGATATATCAAAAGAGAGAAGTGTTATACTTGAAGAAATAAATATGTATGAGGATTCACCAGAAGATTTAGCTCATGATATGTTATTTGAAATGATTTATAAAAATCAAGGAATTGGAAGAAATATATTAGGAACAAGAACCTCTTTAAAAAAAATAAAAAGAGAAAATATGGTGGAATTTTTTAATAAATATTATGTTCCTAATAATTGTGTAATATCTATATGTGGTAATTTCAACTTTGAGAATATGGTTGAACTAATAGAACGAAAATTTAAAGGATGGAATAATAAAAAAGATAAAAACATAGATATTAATAATTGCAATTTTAATTTAGGAATTATAACTAGAAATAAAGATATAGAGCAAATGAATTTATGCATGGGACTTGAAAGTATAGGACTTGAAAGTGAAGATATATATGCTCTATCAATTGTAAATAATATATTCGGATCTAGTATGAGCTCTAGGCTGTTTCAAAATATAAGGGAAGAGCAGGGGACTGTTTATTCTATTTACTCATATTTGACGTTGAATAAGGGAGTAGGAGTATTTAATATATCTTCGAGTATGAGTGAAAAGAATATATATAGAGTATACAATTCTATTATTAATGAAATAAAATTAATTAAAGAAAACAGTCTTACAAAAGAAGAAATTAAAAGATCAAAGGAGCAATTAAAGGGTAATTATATATTGGGACTTGAAAGCACTAGTAGCAGAATGATGTCTATGGGTAAGTCACAAATTTTACTAAATAAAGTAAATAATCCAAAAGATATACTAAATAAAATTAACAATGTAACAGATGATGAGATAGATAATATAATAAAAGGTATTTTTGATACAGATAAAATAGCCATTTCTGTAGTTGGTAAAAACAGTGAGAATTTAAGTTTTTAGGGGGGAGTAGTATGAAATTGTCTTCTATTGCTGGTAAAGAGATTGTTAATTTGACAACAGGGGAAAGGCTGGGAATTATAGCTGAATCAGACTTGGTAGTTGATGAAGGAACAGGTAGAATAATGGCGTTGGTTATACCAAGAGATAGAAGCTTTTTTTCATTTAGAAGAGATAAATCTACCTTAGAGGTGCCATGGAAAAATGTAAAAAAAATAGGTAATGATATGATTATAATTGAATATGAAGGCAATATATAGCGTTGGAGGGCAAGACTATGAATATATTAGTTCAAAAATTTGGGGGAACATCAGTAGAATCATATGAAAAAATGAACAAGATATGTGAAATAATAAAAAAATACAAAGATGATGGATATGATTTAGTTATTGTAGTATCTGCAATGGGAAGAAAAGGAGCTCCGTACGCAACAGATACTCTTATACAACTTTGCAAACAAGTCAATGAAGATGTATCAAAGAGAGAACTTGATCTTATAATGTCTTGTGGTGAGATAATATCTGGCACTTTACTTGTTAATATTCTAAAGAGTAAAAAAATCAACTCTATATTATTAACAGGTGCTCAAGCGGGGATTATTACTAACGGGAAATACGGAGACTCATCAGTTATTGATGTGAATCCAAATAGAATAAAAGAAGAGTTAGAAAAAGACAATGTAGTAGTAGTAACAGGGTTTCAAGGAATAACAGAAAATGGAGAAGTTACAACTCTTGGAAGAGGAGGTAGTGATACGTCCGCTGTAATTGTAGGAGCAGGATTAGATGCAAAAATTGTTGAGATATATACAGATGTAGATGGAATAATGACTGCTGATCCTAGAATAGAACCAAATGCTAAGGTTATAGAGTGTATAAACTATGATGAAGTATTTCAAATGGCTGAAAAAGGAGCTAAGGTCATTCATCCAAGAGCAGTTGAAATAGCTAAAAATAATAATATTGTTTTGAAAATTAAAAATACTTTAAATCCAGGAAATGGAACAAGTATAGGTTCATATTTATCAAAAGAAATAGATGGATATATGAGTATGAATAAAGACTTAATGACTGGTATAGCAAATGCAGATGGTATAGTACAAGTTAAAATTACAGATTGTAAAGAATCTACATTTACAGATTTATTAAGTGATATGGAACAAAATGATATAAGTATGGATATGATTAATTTCTTTGTTAAAGAAAAGGCATTTACTATTGATGAAGAAAAATTAAAATGTCTTGAAAAATTATTTGATAAATACGATATAACTTATGATATAGTCAAAAATTGTTCGAAAGTAACTTTGATAGGTAGTAGAATAAATGGTATTCCAGGAGTCATGGTTAGAATAGTTAAAGTATTATCTGAAGAAAAAATAGAAATACTTCAAACATCAGATTCGCGTATGACTATATCTTGTGTAATAAAGCGAGAAGACCTTAGAAAAGCTGTTAATGCTCTTCATAAAGAATTCAATTTATCGCAAGTCTAATAGTTCTAAAAAAACTGTATAATTCAAATTTATTTTAAGTTGCTATTTAAATAGCAACTTATTTTTTTGCTTAGATTCCTATATATTGGGCAAAATAAGACAAACGTTAATTATCTGTTAATGCAACTACAATAATAGGAGGAAATTATGGAAAATAAAAAAAATAAGGATGATTCTAAGAATAAGGATATGATAGAAGATATAAGACAGTTAGGTACTCCTAATTTAGGACTTGATAATAAAGAAATACAGTGTATAACTATAATTGGTGAAATAGAGGGACATATGATGTCTTCTCCTCAGAAAAAAACAACTAAATATGAGCATATAATTCCTCAGTTATATGCAATTGAAGAAAATCCTAATATAAAAGGAGTACTTATAATATTAAATACTGTAGGAGGAGATGTAGAGGCCGGACTGGCTATATCAGAACTTATAAATAGCTTGTCTAAACATACGGTTACACTTGTATTAGGAGGAAGTCATAGTATTGGAGTGCCTCTTGCAACATCAGGAGACTATTCCTTTATAGCTCCAACTGCAACGATGACAATTCATCCAATAAGAATGAATGGACTTATAATAGGCGTGAGCGAGACTTTTGAATATTTTAGAAAAATGCAACAAAGAATTACTGATTTTATAACTAGAACGTCAGATATAGACAAAGAAAATCTAAATAAATTAATGAATTCAAGAGATGAACTTGTAAATGATGTAGGAAGTGTATTAATTGGAAAAGAAGCGGTAGAATACAATTTAATAAATGAAGTAGGAGGACTAAAAGAAGCAATACAACATTTAAAAAATTTGATCTCAAATGAAAAATCAGATGAAAATTCGCAGGAAAATAAATAATATGTTATAATTATAAAATGAAAGTGTTAGTGTGAAAGGCATTAACACTTTTATTAATGTAATAATATGCATAATTTATCCGAAAGCTAAAAATTCAGCTAGGGTAAAAAATCCATCTGAATTAAGTTTTCGCTTTATGTACATAATTTACATATGATATATTTTGATGGGGTGATGCTTATGAGAAAAAGAAAGAAAAGAGAAACTAAAAATAAGCTAGACAATAAGTTTATGCAAGAACTTAGAGATCTTAGCTTAATATTTTTAGGATTATTCTTTTTATATAGCTTAAAGACTAATTCAATGGGAGAAGTAGGGTATTTTATTAAGGTAATGTTTTTGGGATTTTTTTCAAAGTTATCTATAATAGTACCATATATTATAATTTTAGTAGGAGTAATCAATTTAATAAATAGCAATAAAATTAAAAATATAAAAAATTACAAATTGTATTATCCTTTAATATTTATAATAATTTTAATTTATGGACTTATGAAAAAAGATTTTATACCAGTAGATAGTCCGTTTATACCTCAAAATCTAAAAATAATATTTTCAATATCTATAGAGGGTAACGGCAGCGGGATATTTAGTACTATAATAGCATATTATTTTATTAAATTATTTGGAGTTAATGGTTCTTATATAGTTAGTATTTTTGCTTTAATTGTTATTACTTTATTTGCTTTCAATATATCAATACAAGATGCTTTAAAAAGATTAAACAATTTATTAATAGATAGCTTTATTGCTTTTAAAAATTTTGTTATTAGCTTTGTAACAGTTGAAAAACGACAAAATAACAAAGTTAAAAAGAAGATTAAAATTAACAACAATGAAGATTCTTACGAAGAAAATTCAAAAGAAAAGCCTATAAAAATAATAAACTTTGATCGAGAATCTAAAACTGAAAATCAAGTAGATAATGTAGATAATAAAGTAAACTTAGAAGATAATAATATCAAACAGTCTAATTTGAAAAATATAGATAAAGAGCAAGATAATGATAAAGAAAAAGAAGTAAAAGTAGTAACGAACTCTGATGTGGAGAATTTTTCTGACTATGAAATACCTAGTGTTGAATTATTAAAGGAATCTACCAATAATGTTGATGTAAAAGATAAAAAGCAGATATTAAAAAATGCTAAATTATTGGAACAAACGTTAAAAGATTTTGGTGTAGAAGCTAGTATAAATCAAGTTACTAAAGGACCCACTATAACTAGATATGAAATTCAACCAAAAGCTGGAGTAAAGGTTAGTAAAATTGTAGGACTAGTTGATGATATTGCTTTAAGCTTAGCTGCAAAGAGTATAAGAATAGAAGCACCTATACCAGGAAAAGCTGCTGTTGGGATAGAAGTTCCAAATGAGCAGGTACAAATTGTAACTTTAAGAGAGGTTATAGAATCTAAAGAATTTACAAATAATGAATCAAAGTTATCATTTTCATTAGGTAAAGATATATCAGGAATGCCTATAATTACAGATATATCAAAAATGCCTCATCTACTTATAGCAGGTGCAACTGGATCTGGTAAAAGTGTTTGCGTTAATACACTTATAAATAGTATACTGTATAAAGCAAAGCCGGATGAAGTTAAGTTTTTAATGATAGATCCAAAAGTTGTAGAACTTACAAATTATAATGGTATACCACATTTGCTTATACCGGTTGTGACAGACCCTAAAAAAGCAGCATCTGCTCTTAATTGGGCAGTAAGTGAGATGAATAGAAGGTATAAACTGTTTGCAGAAAATTTAGTAAGAGATATAACTGGATACAATAATAAAATGGAAGAAAAATTGCCTAAGGTAGTAATAATAATAGATGAACTTGCAGATTTAATGATGGTAAGTCCTAATGATGTTGAAGATGCTATATGTAGGTTAGCACAGATGGCAAGAGCAGCAGGAATGCATCTTATAGTAGCTACACAAAGACCTTCTGTAGATGTAATAACAGGGGTTATTAAAGCTAATATACCATCAAGGATTGCATTTGCTGTATCTTCTCAGGCCGATTCAAGAACAATACTAGATAAGGGTGGAGCAGAAAAACTTTTAGGAAAAGGAGATATGTTATTTTATCCGGTTGGAGCTACTAAGCCAGTAAGACTTCAAGGTGCTTTTATATCTGATGATGAAGTAGAAGAAGTGGTTAGTTTTGTAAAAAGTCAAGTAGAAGAGGTGAAGTATACAGAAGATATAATAGAAAATATAAATAAAGGAATAAACGTAGAATCATCTGATGTGGATGATTTACTAAGTGATGCTATAGAGCTTGTAATAAATACTAATCAAGCCTCGGCCTCAATGCTTCAAAGAAAGTTTAGAATAGGATATAATAGAGCTGCACGACTTATTGATCAAATGGAGGAAAGAGAATTGATAGGTCCAAGTGAGGGAAGTAAACCAAGAAAAGTTTTAGTTACTAAAGAAGAATTTGAAAGTACAGTGGGTGAATAATTTGAGTAATATTATAGAGATTGAGAATGCTTTGAAGTTAGAAAATAGTATATTTATAGATGTAAGATCTGAGTCAGAATATGCAGAGGATAGAATTTTAAATTCTGTCAATATACCTATTTTAAATGACGAACAAAGGAAAATAGTGGGGACATTATATAAGCAAGAAGGAAAAGAAAAAGCTATAGAAAAAGGTTTAGAATTAATAGCTGACAAATTAAAGGATATTTACATAGAATTGAAGAAATTATCAAGTGAGTATGATAACCTGATAATATATTGTGCAAGAGGTGGAATGAGGAGTTCTCTTTTTGTGAACTTTTATTCTGGGTTAGGTATTAATATGCATAAGCTAGATGGAGGTTATAAAAAATATAGAAAGTATGTTATAGATTTTTTAGAAAATGCAGATAAAAACTATGAATTTATAGTACTTCATGGATTAACAGGGGTTGGAAAAACGGATGCCCTTAAATATTTAAGTAGTAAAAATATAAGCAGTTTGGACCTAGAGGGGTTCGCTCAAAACTGTGGATCTGTATTTGGTTATTTGGGATTTGAAAAAGAACCACCTAGTCAAAAAATGTTTGAAACATTATTGTTTGATTATATAATAAATTCTAATTCTAAATACATATTTACAGAAAGTGAAAGTAGAAGAGTTGGGTATGTGATGTTGCCAGAAAATATATATAATATGACTATAGATAAAGGCTATCATATACTTGTTGAAGATAGTACAGAAAATAGAATACAAAGACTCGTAAATCAATATGTCAATTTAAGTTCTAAAGATGATGATAAAATTTCAGAGTCAATAGAAAAGCTTAGAAAGAGACTTGGAAATGAAAAAACAGATTATTTAAATGAAAAACTACATCTAAAACAATACGATAAAATAGCAGAAGAACTTATAATCAATTATTATGATCCGCTATATAAATATTCTATTGATAAATTTAATTATGATAATATTATAAATGTTGATGAATTTGAAAAAGCCATGGACGATTTGATAAATATACATAGACAGTTACATGAAGGGAGTTTAAAGTAATGGGTTTTAAAATAGCACTAGAATCATTAGGATGTTCTAAAAATTTAGTAGATGCTGAGGTCATGTTAGGAATACTTAAAAATAATGGACATAGACTTACAAGTGATTTCGAACAAGCTGAAGTAATAATAGTAAATACTTGTGGATTTATAGAGTCGGCAAAAGAAGAGTCTATAAATACAATATTAGAGCTTGCAGAGTATAAAAAAACAGGAAATTTAAAAATACTTATTATGTCTGGTTGTCTTGCACAAAGATACAGTGAAGAGATACAAAATGAGATAGAAGAAATAGATGCTATAGTTGGAACTGCAAGCTATTCAAAAATAGCTGAAATAATAAAGAGGCTGTCTGAAGAAAAAAATATAATTGAACTTGACGAGCTTGATTTTGTATATGATGAAACACTACCCAGATATACTACAACACCTTCCTATATGGCTTATTTAAAAATAGCTGAAGGGTGTGACAATCACTGTACTTACTGTATAATACCTAAATTAAGAGGAAAATATAGAAGCAGGGAATTAGAAAACATAATAAAAGAGGCAAAAGAACTTGCAAAAAATGGAGTTAAAGAATTAGTCGTAATAGCTCAGGATACAACAAGGTATGGAGTTGATATATACAAAGAGCACAAACTTTCATATTTGCTTAAAGAACTTGCAAAAATTGAAGAACTTAAGTGGATAAGAGTTATGTATTCGTATCCAGAAGAATTAAATGAGGAAATAATAAAGGTTATAAAAGAAAACGAAAAAATATGTGCTTATTTTGATTTACCAATACAACACTGTAATAATAGAATACTAAAGCTTATGAATAGAAGAACGACTAAAGAAGAAATAAAAAACAAGATAGATATGATAAGAAAAGAAATACCAAATGCTTGTATTAGAACATCTATAATAGTAGGATTTCCTTCAGAGACAAAAGAAGAATTTGAAGAACTAAAAGAGTTTGTAAAAGAAGTTAAATTCGATAGACTTGGAGTATTTGCTTACTCTCAAGAAGAAGGTACAGCTGCTGCAAAATTAGAAAACCAAATAGATGAAGAAATAAAACATAATAGAAGAGATGAATTAATGCTTATTCAGCAAGAAGTATCTCTTAATAACAATGAAGCAAAAATAGATAATGTATATGAAGTTTTAATAGAAGAAAAATTAGAAGACAACGTATATATAGGAAGAACATATCAAGATGCTTATGAAATAGATGGTGTTGTATATGTAAATACAGATAACAAATTAGATATAGGACAATTTGTTAATGTAAAAATAAATGATGCCATGGAATATGATTTAATGGGAGTGATGTTAGATGAATCTAGCAAATAAGCTGACTATACTTAGAATATTATTAGTACCTGTATTTGTAGTAGTAATACTTTCTGGTGTTAAAAATTCACTATTGATTTCAGCATTAATATTTGCAATAGCATCGATAACAGACTTTTTAGATGGATATATAGCAAGAAAATATAATTTAGTAACTAATTTCGGAAAGTTTATGGACCCTTTAGCGGACAAATTATTAGTTGCTGCAGCTTTTATAACTATGGTAGATTTAAATCTAGTATCATCATGGGCTGTAATAGTAATAATATCAAGAGAATTTGCTGTTAGCATATTAAGGGCAATAGCAGCATCATCTGGAATAGTTATAGCTGCTAGTAAATGGGGAAAAGCAAAAACTGTATCTCAAATATTAGCTATAATGATGATTTTATTAAATATACCATACTCCAATATATTTATGGGAATTGCTGTAATGCTTACTATATATTCAGGATATGATTATATAAATCTAAATAGAAATATATTTAAAAATATGAATTAATAATAAAGTGAAACTTAATTCAGATGGAGTTTTTATTCCATCTGGATTTCTAGTTGAACTAATCCAGAAGCTGTAGAATTTTTATCTCTAGCCTTAACAGGATAGAGTTTTAGAATTCTTAGCTTTCGGATAAATAAGACTTTGAAATCTATGCTAGATTTTAAGGTCTTATTTTGATTGTAGAAGATTTTAGTTAAAATAATATGAATAATATAATACATAATTGACTATAAAGAAAATATAATATATAATTCTACATAGAACGTCTGTTCTTCACATGAAAGGTGGGTTAATTATGAATGAAAATAAGAAAAAAGCGTTAGACATGGCTCTTTCTCAAATAGAAAAAGACTTTGGTAAAGGATCTATAATGATACTTGGTGAAAATACAAAAATGAATATAGAAGCTATATCAACAGGATCGATAGGACTTGATATAGCTATTGGAATAGGAGGTCTTCCAAAGGGAAGAATAGTAGAAATATATGGACCAGAATCATCTGGTAAGACAACAGTAGCACTGCATACAGTAGCAGAAGCACAAAAAGCGGGAGGAATAGCTGCATTTGTTGATGCAGAGCATGCTATTGATCCTGTATATGCAAGGGCATTAGGAGTAGATATAGACAATTTGATAGTATCTCAACCAGATACAGGAGAGCAGGCTTTAGAAATAGCAGAAGCATTAATAAGAAGTGGAGCTGTAGACATAATTGTAATAGACTCGGTTGCAGCACTTGTTCCAAAAGCAGAAATAGAAGGAGAAATGGGAGATTCACATGTAGGTTTACAAGCAAGACTTATGTCACAAGCATTGAGAAAACTAACTGGAGCTATTAAAAAGTCAAATACAGTTACAATATTTATAAATCAGCTTCGTGAAAAAGTAGGTATAATGTTTGGTAATCCAGAAACTACAAGTGGAGGTAGAGCATTAAAGTTTTATTCGTCAGTAAGACTTGACGTTAGAAAATGTGATACTATAAAACAAGGAGATAATATACTTGGAAGTAGAACAAGAGTTAAAGTAGTTAAAAATAAAGTAGCACCTCCATTTAAAAAATGTGAATTTGATATAATGTATGGAGAAGGTATATCAAAAATTGGAGATATATTAGATGTTGCTGTAGAAGTTGATATAGTTAAGAAATCAGGTTCTTGGTATAATTATAACGATATAAAATTGGGACAAGGAAGAGAGAATGTTAAAAAGTTCTTAGCTGAAAATAATGAATTAGTAGAAGAAATAGATAATAAAGTAAGAGTTCATTATGGACTAATAAAATGTGAAGAGACAGACGCAGCTACTGAATAAGCGGTGTAAACCTTGACACTTTAATCAAAAAATTATACAATTAAGAAGTAAGAGACTCTTAAATATATAGAGACCTATGTCTCTATATATTTTTGATTAAGTGCATCTTTTAATTAGAAAATGAAAAGAAAGACTTTGTTTAGTTTAGCTATTTTAATGACTTAAATTTTACTATTTATGTTTGAAATAAAAATAAAAAATATAAATAGATTATTTTCGTTTAATCCAGAGATTTTAGGGTTGAATTAGTTGAATTTAATTCATTCAGATAACAATGTGGATTGAATTTTACTTTAGAAAAGGGAGGTGGAGATTATAGAAATATTATTAGTTGTAGCAGGGACTGGAATCGGAATCTTAGTCGGTTATATGGCGCGTAAAAATATAGCAGAGAAAAAGACGGGAGCTGCAGAAGAAGTATCTAAGCAAATAATAGAAAAAGCTGAAAAAGATGCTGAGACTATAAAAAAAGAAAAATTATTAGAGGCAAAAGAAGAATCTCATAAAATGAGAAGTGAAGTGGAAAAAGAAAATAAAGAAAGAAGAAGTGAACTTCAAAGATATGATAAGAGATTAGTTCATAAAGAAGAAAGTATAGATAGAAAACTACAAGCACTAGAATCAAAAGAATCTAATTTGAATGAAAAATTAAAAACGATAGTAAAAAAAGAATTAGATATAGAAGAAATAAAAACTAAACAAATTGAAAAGTTAGAAAGTCTTTCAGGAATTACATCAGAGCAGGCAAAGAATATTATATTGACTAATACAGAAAAAGAAGTTAGACATGAAATGTCAATGATGATAAAGGAAATAGAGGTTGCTGCTAAAGAAGAAGCTGAGAAAAAAGCTAGAGAAATAATATCATATTCAATTCAAAAATGTTCGGCAGATCATGTTGCTGAAACTACAGTTACGGTAGTAAATCTTCCTAATGACGAAATGAAGGGAAGAATCATAGGAAGAGAGGGTAGAAATATAAGAACCCTTGAGACCTTAACAGGTATAGACTTGATAATAGATGATACTCCAGAGGCTGTAATCTTATCAGGTTTTGACCCGATAAGAAGAGAAGTAGCAAGAATTGCGTTAGAAAAACTAATATCAGATGGAAGAATACATCCAGCAAGAATAGAAGAAATGGTTGCAAAGGGAAGAAAAGAAGTCGAAAATATAATAAAAGAGCAAGGTGAACAAGCTACTTTTGAAACTGGTGTTCATGGACTTCATCCAGAACTTATAAGGTTACTTGGTAGACTTAAATATAGGACAAGTTATGGTCAAAATGTTCTTAAACATTCTATAGAAGTATCTCATTTAGCTGGAATAATGGCAGCTGAAATTGGAGCGGATGTAAAGCTTGCAAAAAGAGCAGGATTATTACATGATATAGGAAAAGCTGTAGATCATGAGATGGAAGGTACTCATGTTGAGTTAGGAATGGATTTACTTAGAAGATATAAAGAATCTAAAGATGTAATTCATGCTATGTCAACTCATCATGGAGATTATGAACCTCAAACTGTTGAAGCAGTTCTAGTTACTGCTGCGGATGCTATATCTGCTGCAAGACCAGGAGCAAGAAGAGAAACACTAGAAGCTTATATAAAGAGACTAGAAAAACTAGAAGAAATATCTAATTCATATGATCAAGTAGAAAAATCATATGCTATTCAAGCTGGTAGAGAAGTTAGAATAATAGTAAAACCTGAAAATGTTAAAGATGAAGGAATGCATTTACTTGCTAGAGAAATAACTAAGAGAATAGAAGATGAATTAGAGTATCCAGGACAAATAAAAGTAAACATAATAAGAGAAACAAGAGCAATAGAATATGCAAAATAGAAAAAGTAGCCCATAGGGCTACTTTTTCTATTTAAATCTATTTCTTATTATAGAAACTACACATACTAATATCATTATTATAATAAATGAGTATATAATTATATCAAAAAAGCTAAGTCCTAAACCGTAAAATCCATGATTGCTGTAAAATGGATATCTAAAATTAAAAAAGTTATGGGATCTTTTTGGAGTATAGTCTTGATCATTAAAGACCTGTTTCTTATTTGAAGTATCAGATATTTTTTCATTTTTAGTGTCTTTTGTGCTATTAGAGAAACTTCCACTTTTCATAGAACTTTTAGGTTCAGAGTCTTTATATGTAGTATCCTTGGTATTTGAATAAGAGCTAGAATCATTTGTGTTACTTTTTGTAGTGTTTGAAAAACTTCCGCTTTTTAATCCAGAGTTACTAGATTTTGGAGTAGTAGAATATGTATCCATTGTTTTATAATTACTATCTTTGGTATCGGTACTATTTTTAAAATTAGAAGTCTTTAAGCTACTATTACTGCTTTTGGGTTTTTGATATGAAGAAGAATTACTTTTATATGATTTAGTATAAGAAGAACTCCTAGGTTTAGAATAGGAGCCGCTTCTTGTTTTAGCATAAGCAGTATTTATCATTATTTGAGAAAACAATAATGTAAATATCAAGAATATAGATAAAAATATTCTTTTGAAATTTTTATTCATAAAAATACATCCCCTTAATCTAAGTTGCAAGAATTAAATATTTGAGCTACATAATCGAATTCACAAGCATCCGATATTTCTCCATAAGTATCTTCTTTTATACCAGGATAGTGATATAATATATACTTTTCTTCGTGATTATGTATATTTTGAATGACGATATACCTCTTATTATCATTTAATACCTGTATAGTAGATAACACTTTATACGTATCTTCTTCATTTGTATCATTATTTGTAAGATTTAAAGTATAATCACTATATCCTGTACAATTTACCTCTTTATGATCGCATGTCACTATTTTCGAGTTTGATCTGCATCCAAGGCAAGTATCGAAATTACATTCTTTTATACATCTAAAGCATGAGCATTTTAAGCAGTTTTCTATCTGCTTAAAATGAGACTCATGTTCTTTCTTGTATTTATTTAATTTGCTTATATAATAATCTTCTTTTTCAAAGATTTTAAAAATAGATTTTTTATTATATTTAGATTCTAAAGCATCTATAAGCTTTATATAATCTTTTAATATATTTGATCTAGATATATATTTTCTTTGGTTTATTCTATCTTCTGATAAAAACTCATTTATATCATTTATTGCATAATTTATATCTACGTATATTTTTTCATATTTATTTTTTTCATTTTCAAATAAATTAGAATCCATTTTAACCACCTTAACTAGTTTTTATATTTTTGAAGTTCTAAGTCTAAATCTATATCATTTTCTAATTTTTCAAATTCTTCATCTAGAGAATCTGAATTATCTTTAAGTTCAGACATACCTTCTGCTAAAGCTTCTTTTTTAGAAATTTTTCTTTCAATATCATCTAAATCAATACTATTAGACCCATTATCTATATTTGCTAATATCTCATTTACCTTTTGAGATGCTTCAGCATTATTAAGTCTTGCAGCAGCTTCATCTCTGTAATGTCTTGTCTTTTTAATTTCATCTTCTAAGCTTATAAGTTTTGATTTTAATTGATCTGCTTTTATCTTAGCTTCATCATAAGATGTTTTTAAACTCTCATATTTTTTATCGGATTCTATTTTCTTTTGCAAAGCTTTTTTAGCTAAATCTTCATTATTTTTACTCATTGCAAGCTTGACTTTTTCATCAAAATCATTAGATTCTTTTAATGTTTCATCCATTTGCTTCTTTATTAAGTGTGCATTTCCTATTACTTCAGCTGAAGATAATTTAGCCTTATTAAGACTTTCTTCCATTTCTCTTATCTTAAGATCTAAAAGCTCTATAGGGTTTTCTGCTTTATCTAATGCACTATTTGCTTTTCCTTTTATAATGTTGTTTAATCTTTTAAAAATTCCCATTTAAACATACCTCCATATCATTTAATTATATTCACAAGTGGTTTTTAAAACTACTTGATGTACTTATGATAATATATAAATACAAAAAATGAAAATGCCATTTAGAGTGAAAAACGATTGAAAAATGATATTATATATAAATAACTTACAAATACTAATGCTTTCTTAAAAATGCTATAAATATAATAAGAAAAAATATTTAAAAATACAACACGTAGTTATTGAAACTACATAATGCTATTTTTACATTTTTTTAATAGGTTATATACATATTAAATGTAAACATTTGATACATTATTTGTTTAGAATAAAATACTTTGAATTTTTAAATACTAACAATGATAAAGCGAAACTTAATTTAAATAGAGTTTTTACTCTAGATAAATTTTTAATATGACATTATACAAGGAGGCTATTATAGTGTATATATGTGATTACCATGTGCACACAGAGTTTTCTTTTGACTGTGATACTCCTGTTGAGGAAGTTATAAAAAAAGGAATTTCTATGGGACTCAATGAAATGGCTTTCACTGATCATGTAGAGTATGATATTGAATTGATTGATTTTGATAAATACTTAAAAATGTACAATGAAATGAAAAATAAATATAAAGATAAAATAGATATTTTGTTAGGAGCTGAAATTGGATTTCAACATCATGTAATAGATGATATAGAAAAGTTAATTGATAAGTATCCTTTTGATTTTACTATATTATCAACTCATACAGTAGATAGGCTTGATATTTGTAATGGAGATTTTTTTAAAGATAAGGATTTAAAAAATGCTTATCTTAGATATTTTGAGAATATGCTAGAGAGTATAGAAAAATTTAAGAATTACAGCATATTAGGACATTTAGATTTTATAAGTAGATACACCAGGGATGATCAAAAGTTATTGTATAGTGACTATATAGATATAATAGATTCTATATTAACTAAAGCTATTGATAATGACTGTGGAATAGAAGTTAATACATCGGGGTATAGATATGGTTTAGACAGTGTACATCCACAAGTAGACATATTAAAAAGGTATAACGAGTTAGGTGGTCAAATAATAACTGTTGGATCTGATGCTCATAAATCAAAGGATATATGTGCAGATTTTGACATAGCATACGATATATTAAAAAATATAGGTTTTAAAAAAATTACTACATTCAAACAGAGAAAACCAGAATTTAAAAATATCCCATGATGGGATATTTTTTTGTAAATATGATATGGATTTTTCGTCTAAACATTGAGCTAGAAATCTATTTTGGATCAAAATGTAAAATAATATTGAGTATTATGTAAATTTATAGTAAAATAATTAGTGGAATAGGAATTGAGTATCGTACATAGTATAGGTCTGTATAATTTAAAAGAGATTACGATAATGGCAAACTTATTGAAAGGTAAGGACGCAAAGTTATGTGTCTAAGGGATGATAATCCTATGATTGACAGACTGCCAAAATTATTAATATGTTAGAGTTATATATTTTGAATGGTATTATAACTCTTAATTATTTTGTATATTAATAGGCATCTATGAAATCATAGATGTTTTTTTATTTCAAATTATAAAGCTTAGGAAAGATATAAAAGAATATAAGAATAAGGAGTAGGGTGTTTAAATGAAAAAAATGTTGAATTTTAAAAATAAAATAGGATCTAAACTTATTATAGTATTTATTTTGTTAATAACCATGTCACTAAGTGCATTAGGAATAACTTCGTATTTTAAATCAACAGCTATTCTAAAAGAGAATTTAAAAGATAACTCTTTTCAAATAGTTAAGCGAATAGAAGAAAATATGGCAACTTTTATAGAAGAAAATGAATTTAATATTATTCAAATGTCTCGTGATCCAAATGTTCAACAAGTTATATCGAACCTAGATTCACAAATGTGGATGATGGAAACTTTTAAAAGTTATAAAGAAGCTCATCCATTTGTTCAAAGTATTTATTTAGCTACGATAAATAGAAGTATGTATTTATATCCTCAAGCGGACCTACCAGAAGGATATGACCCTATTGAAAAAGATTGGTATAAAAATACTTTAAGTAAGAATGATATAGTGTGGGAAAAACCGTATAAAGATATAGTTACTGGAAAAATGGTTACAACTGTTTATATACCTGTATATAATACTTATAATGATAATGAATTGGTTGGTGTATTGGGAGTAGATATATCTTTAGAAAATTTTTCAACTAAAGTAAATAAACTTAAAATTGGGAAAAATGGTTATGCTGTTTTAGTAGATGAAGATTTAAAACTTATTACTCATAAAAATAAAGAACTTATAGGAACTCGTATAGATATAAAAGAAGTTGAAGAAGCTATACAGAAAACTAATGAGGGGAGCGTACCATATTCTAAAGATGAAAAAGGATTTTCAAAAGATAAAATTGCATTATTTACTAAAATAGATAAATTAGGATGGACTGTTATTGGAACTATGTATGTTGATGAAATTAAAGATGATACTAAGGTTTTATTTGATAATACATTAATTATAGGATTTATCTCTTTATTGATAGCTGGAATCACTTCTATTTTGTTTTCTAAGAATTTAACAAAACCTATAAAGATACTTTTAGATAATATGAAAAAAATACAAAAAGGTGACTTTACAATAAGATGTAATTTTAAAAGTAAAGATGAAATAGGTCAAATTGGAGAAGGATTTAATGAAATGCTTGATGATATTGGAAAACTTATAAATAATATACAAAATACATCGCAGGAAGTTAATAAGTCTGCACAAAACTTAGCAGGAACTTCAGAAGAGGTTAGTGCATCCGCTGAAGAAGTATCAAGAACTGTAGATGAGATAGCTAAAGGAGCTTCTAATCAAGCCAGTGAATCGGAGAAAGGATCCGCTTTAGCATCTAATTTGGCGAATAAACTTAATGAACTTTCGCAAAGTACTGATGATATGTTAAATTCTACAAAAGAAGTTATAGATGCTAATTTAATAGGGGTTAAAGTTATAGAAGAACTAAAGGAAATAACAGAATTAAATAATAAAGAAACTAAGAAAGTTGGACAAGCAATATTTGAGCAGAATGATAAGGCAAAAAATATAGCTAATATATTAGATACAATAAGTTCAATTGCAGATCAAACTAATTTACTAGCATTAAATGCTTCTATAGAAGCAGCAAGAGCAGGTGAAGCAGGAAGAGGATTTGCAGTAGTTGCTGATGAAATAAGAAAGCTTGCAGAAAGTTCAAGTAATGCAGCTAATGAAATAAAGGAAATTGTTATTAATATTCAAAATGATAGTAATAAAACTGTTGAAATTATGAATAAAGCAAAAGAAAGCACTATAAGTCAATCAAATGCAGTTTCTCATGTTAATGATTCATTCAATGTAATTATAAAATCTATTGATAAAATTACAGAGAAGATTAACTCTATTGGTGAATATGTCACTAATATTAATAATGATAAAGATAATATTGTACAGGCTATAACAAATATATCATGTGTATCAGAAGAAACAGCAGCAGCATCAGAAGAAGTTAGTGCTTCGATGCAAGAACAAGCAAGTGCTGTTGAGGAAGTTGCAAAAGCATCAGACTCTCTTAATGAGCTTGCAATAAATTTAAATAAAGAAATAAGTAAATTTAAAATATAATAAGGTAGATCTGAATGAAAGCCACGGCTAGATTATAAATTATCAGTCATGGCTTTTTATTTATTTTTAAATTTTATTAAATGATGTCTCCAAATTTTCATCTCCTAAACACAGAACTAGTATTACAAGATTTTTATCTAAATCTTCATGGAATGAAAAACTGATTTTTAATTCTTAAAAAAACAAGTCAATAGATTTAATTTGGTCTAGATCAAAGTAAACAGGTAAACCTATATATGTAATTATTGATGACACTATTTCAGAAAAAACTAAGCCCTCGTCAAAGGTTGTAAATCCAATTGAAAAGTGTTTCTTTCATAACTCACATTTAAAGAAAAAGACTGTTTATGGTCACCAAATTGTACTTGATTTACTTTCTTGCGATGGTCTAGTTTTACCCTATTTAATAGAAATTTATGATAAAAATAATATGAGCAAAATAATAGATATCGCTTGTAATATAATTAAGTCTCTTCCAAAGCCAGTTAAAGTAGGATATGTTCTTTGTGATAGTTGCAAAAAAATATTGTGTTATTGCTTGTGTTTATGTTGACATTTTCTGAATATTTGATATAATTACTAAAAATAACAAAACTATCATTAACGGAATATTATTTTGGAGGTATGTAAAATGGAAAAACTTATTAGAAAGGGAAATGTAGAACAATTTAAATTTTACTTTTTTAGCTGGAGCTATTTTTACTTTTATAGCGCTGGATGGTTGTTATACAAAAAAATAAAAAATTATCTTTCTAATGAGAATAATAAAAAGTTATGTATTTGTGTATAAAAAAGGATATATTAGTTTTTTTAATATATATTTTTAAATAACATATACTAAAACAAAGAAGACTCATTAGACGGGTCTTCTTTTTTTATATAAAAATTAAAAAAATCAAAACAAAATTATTTTGGAGGTATGTAAAATGGAAAAACTTATTAGAAAGGGAAATGTAGAACAATTTAAATTTTACTTTTTTAGCTGGAGCTATTTTTACTTTTATAGCGCTGGATGGTTGTTATACAAAAAAATAAAAATTCATCTTTCTAATGAGAATAATAAAATGTTATGTATTTGTGTATAAAAAAAGATATATTAGTTTTTTTAATATATATTTTTAAATAACATATACCAAAACAAAGAAGACTCATTAGATGGGTCTTCTTTTTTATATAAAAAATTTAAGGAGGTAATTAATATGGTCATTGTTATGAAACCAGAAACACAAGAAAGGGAAATTGAAAAAATTAAGGTTAAAATGCAGAGTTTAGGGTGTCAAGTTCATGAAGTAATAGGAGATAATTATACCATTTTAGGTTTGGTTGGCGATACAAGCAAAATTGATCCAACTATTATTCAATCAAATAGAAATGTAAATAAATTAATGAATGTACAGGAACCATATAAAAAAGTAAATAGAATTTTTCATCCAGAAGACACTATAGTTACAGTTAATGGTAACAGTATTGGAGGAAATAAATTTGCTGTTATTGGAGGTCCATGTTCTGTAGAAAGTGAAGAACAAATTCTAAGTATTGCTGAGGATATTAAAGAAGCAGGTGCTACATTTTTAAGAGGAGGAGCTTTCAAACCTAGAACATCACCATATAGTTTCCAAGGATTAAGAGGGGAAGGACTTGAACTTTTAAAATTAGCAAGAGAAAAAACCGGTCTTCCTATAGTTACAGAACTTATGTCTGCTGATGTTATAGAAAAATTTGTAGAAGATGTAGATGTTATACAGATAGGTGCAAGGAATATGCAAAATTTTGATTTATTGAAAGAGGTAGGAAAAACGAACAAACCTGTTTTATTGAAAAGAGGTATGTCTGCTACCATTGAAGAATTTTTAATGTCAGCTGAATATATAATGTCAGAAGGGAATGAAAATGTAATACTTTGTGAGAGAGGTGTAAGAACTTTTGAAAAATACACAAGAAATACTTTAGATTTAAGTGCTATACCTATAATAAAAAGACACAGCCATTTGCCAATAATTGTAGATCCTAGTCATGCAGGTGGACTATGGTGGTTAGTTGAACCATTAGCTAAAGCAGCCATGGCAGTTGGTGCAGATGGACTAATGATAGAAGTTCATAATGATCCTGCTAATGCTAAGTGTGATGGGCAGCAATCTATTAAACCTGAAAAATTCAAATCTTTAATGAGTTCGTTAAAACAAATAGCGGATATAGAAAATAAAGAAATATAATGGGGTGATGTATTTGGATGAGTTGGATTTTAATATAACTATTGTAGGGTTAGGACTTATTGGGGGATCTTTTGCAATGGCATTAAATAAATTAAAACCTAAGAATTTATGGGCTGTTGATATAGATGAAGATGCTATTAAAACCGCAAAGAGTTTGGGGATAATTGATGAGGGGTACTTGCAACCTGAAATTCCACTTAAAAATTCTGATATTGTAATTATATGTTTATATCCAGAATTAACAATAAAATTTATAAATGATAATATGAATAATTTTAAATCAGGAGCTATAATAACTGATACTGCAGGTATTAAACATAAAATACTAGAAAAAATAAATTCATTTTTACGTAAAGACTTAGATTTTATTGGTGCTCATCCAATGGCAGGAAGAGAAAGTAATGGGATTGGGTTTGCATCAAAGGATATATTTAATGATGCAAATTATATAATCACTCCTACAGATAAAAATAAAAAAGAAAATATTGAGATTTTAGAAAAAATTATTAAAAGTATAGGTTGTAAAAATATAGTTAAAGTTAGTCCGAAAAAGCATGATGAAATTATTGCTTTTACAAGTCAATTACCTCATATAATAGCATCAGCTCTTGTGAATAGTGATATTGAGGAAAATACAAATTTATTTATTGGAGGAAGTTTTAAAGATGCTACAAGGGTAGCAAATATGAATACTCAGCTTTGGTTAGAAGTGTTTATAGATAATGGGAAAAATATAATAGAAAAGATAGATATTTTTGAAAAAAATTTATCTCAGATTAAAAATTTAATAATAAATAAAGATATTGATTCATTAGAATCTATATTTGAAAAAGGAAAACTTAAGAGAGGGGAGATAATGTAATTATGCATACTTTAAATATAAATCTTCCTCAGAAAAATTATCCTATATATATTGAAAAAGGGCTGATGAATAACATTGGAGAAGAGTTGAAAAAAATATACAAAAACAAGAAAATAGCTGTAATTACAGATGCAAATGTTGAAAAAATATATGGACAAAAAATAAGAGATAATCTTAAAAATGATTTTGAAGTCAAAATGATTGTTTTAGAGCCTGGTGAAAAAAGTAAATCAATAGATGTTCTTCAAAATGTTTATGATGAGCTTTTGGATTTTAAAATAACTAGAGCAGATTTAATAATAGCATTTGGTGGAGGAGTTGTTGGAGATTTAACTGGTTTTGTATCTTCTACACTACTTAGAGGAATACCATTTGTACAAATTCCAACATCTCTACTTGCACAAATTGACAGCAGTGTAGGTGGAAAGGTAGCTGTCAACTTACCTAAAGGTAAAAATCTTATAGGAAGCTTTTATCATCCAGAAGCAGTTTACATAGATCCAGAGTTATTAAATACTCTTGATAAAAGATTTTTATATGACGGAATGGCTGAGGTAATAAAGTATGGTTGTATAAGGGATGAAAATTTATTTCAAAATCTACTTGAATATAATAGTAATAAAGAGTTATTTGATAGTATAGAAGAAATAATATATAGATGCTGCAAAATAAAGAAGAATATCGTAGAAAGTGATGAAAAAGACACAGGAGAGAGAATGATATTAAATTTTGGGCATACTTTAGGTCATACTGTAGAAAAACATTTTAAATATGAAAAGTATACTCATGGAGAAGCTGTAGCAATAGGAATGTATCATATAACTAAAAAAAGCGAGAATATGGGTATAACTCAAAAAGGAACATTAGATAAAATAAAGAAAATACTGATTAAATATAAACTACCATATGAACTGCCTAATATGAATAAAAAAGAAGTTATCGAAACTATTAATTTAGATAAGAAAAATAAAGGAAATGATATTAATATTATCTTGCTAAAAAGAATAGGAGATAGTTTTTTAAAGAAAATAGATAGAAAAGATATGAATATGTATATATAAATTTAGATGACAAAAGGAGTTTTTAGAGTGAAATGTGTAAAAATAACACCGTCAATACTTGAAGGAGAAATTAGAATACCACCATCTAAAAGCATTAGCCATAGAGCTATAATTTGTGGGGGACTTAGTGATGGAATAAGTAATATAGAAAATATTGCATTTTCTGATGATATTATTGCCACATTAGAAGGTATGAAATCTTTAGGGATAAAAGTTAAAAAAACTGAAATAGATTCAGAGAGTGGAACAAGTAAAATTTCAATAAAAGGAAATGAAACATTAAAGCTAATAAATAATCAAATTGATTGTAAAGAATCTGGCTCTACATTAAGATTTTTTATACCAATGGCTTGCTTGACTGGAGAAAGTATAACTTTTACTGGTAGAGGAAAACTTTTAGAGCGTCCTCTTGATACTTATTATGAAATATTTAAAAAACAGGGTATACAGTATTTAAATGATAATAAAAAATCATCTCTAAATGTTAATGGAATATTAAAACCAGGAACTTTTGAAATAAAAGGAAATGTAAGTTCTCAATTTATTACTGGACTTATGTTTGTATTACCAATACTTAATGGAGATTCTAAAATAGTAATAACAACTGATCTTGAATCAAAGGGGTATATCGATTTAACAATTGATGTTTTAGATAAGTTTTCTATAAAAATAGAAAATAATAACTATAAAGAGTTTTATATAAAGGGAAATCAAAAATATGAAGTTAATGATTATAGAGTAGAAGGAGATTTTTCTCAAGCGGCCTTTTGGACTGTTGCAGGAATAATAGGAAATAATATTAAATGCATTGATTTGAATGTTAATTCTCTTCAAGGAGATAAAGCTATTTTAGATATAGTAAAAAATATGGGTGGAGATATAGTTATAAATAATGAATTTATTGAAGTTAAAAATTCAAAAACAGAGGGAATAGTAATTGATGCTTCTCAATGTCCAGATCTTGTTCCGATACTTGCAACATTAGGATCTTTAAGTGTTGGAACTACAAAAATAATCAATGCTGCTAGACTTAGAATAAAAGAATCAGATAGATTAAAAGCAATAGCCACAGAGTTAAATAAATTAGGTGCAGATATTAAAGAATTAGAAGATGGGTTGTTGATTAATGGAAAAGAAAGGTTAAAAGGTGGAACTGTTGATAGTTGGAATGATCATCGTATAGCCATGGCGTTAGCAATTGCTTCTATAAAATGCAGTGAACCTGTTATTATACAAAATAGCGATGCTGTAAAAAAATCTTATCCAACATTCTGGAGTGATTTTAAAAAGCTAGGAGGAAAAATAGATGAGTGGAACATGGGGGAATAATATAAAGCTTTCAATCTTTGGGCAGTCTCATGGAAAAGCTATAGGAATAGTTATAGATGGTCTTCCAGCAGGTATAGAATTAAATTTTGATTATATAAATAACGAAATGCAAAGAAGAGCACCAGGTAAGAATAAAATATCTACACCAAGAAAAGAAAGAGATGAGTTTGATATATTAAGTGGATATTTTAACAATAAAACAACAGGAACACCATTATGTGCTGTTATATATAACACAAATCAAAATTCGAAAGATTATGAATCTATAAAAAATATTATGAGACCAGGTCATGCCGATTATACAGGATATATAAAATACTCAGGTTTTAATGATTATAGAGGGGGAGGACATTTTTCAGGAAGATTAACTGCACCATTAGTTTTTGCAGGAGCAGTAGCAAAGCAAATTTTAGAAAGAAAAGATATAATAATTGGAAGTCATATAAAAAGCATAGGTAATATAAATGAAGAGTATTTTGATTGGGTAAATCTTAAAGGTGAATTTTTGAAAGAAATAGTAAAAAAAGATTTTCCTGTTATTGATGATGAAATAGGGACAAAAATGAAAGAATTAATTTTAAAAGAAAAAGAAGAAGAGGATTCTGTAGGAGGAATAGTAGAAACAGCAGTAATAAACTTCCCAGTAGGAATAGGTTCGCCATTTTTCAATTCAGTTGAAAGTAAACTTGCTCATATAATATTTTCTATTCCAGCAGTAAAAGGAGTTGAATTTGGAGCAGGATTTGATATTACTAAAATGAAAGGTTCTGAGGCTAATGATGAATTTTTTATAGATGAAGATAAGGTTAAAACCTATACAAATAATAATGGAGGAGTACTCGGTGGAATTACAAGTGGTATGCCTATTATATTTAGAACTGCATTTAAACCTACTCCTTCAATAGGAAAAGTGCAGAAAACAATTGATATATCTAAAAGAGAAAATATACAAATAAATGTAACGGGACGCCATGATCCATGTATTGTACAAAGAGCAGTGCCAGTTGTTGAAGCTGCTTGTGCTGTATCTTTGTTAGATTTAGTGATAGAAAGGGAGGGGGTAAAATGGATAATTTAAGGAATGATATTGATTGTATAGATAAAGAACTTATTAAGTTATTTGAAAAAAGAATGGAAAAAGTATTAGAAATAGCTGAATACAAATATGAAAATGATTTTCCCATACTGAATATATACAGAGAAGAACAAGTTTTAAGTAAAAATACTAATTATCTTAAAAATAAATATTTTCAAAAATCAGCACAAGAATTTTTAAAAAGTATTATGGATATTAGCAGATTAATTCAAGAAGATCAATTAAGAAAGTATATTGATATAAGTGATAAAAAAAAACATAAAACAAAGAATACAATATACAAAAATAAAGAAAATGAATATATAGTAGGCTTTCAAGGCGTTCCGGGATCCTTTAGTGAACAGGCTCTTATAGAGTATTTTGGAGAAGATGCTAAAACTAAAAATCTAAATGAATTTGAAGATGTTTTTAAAGCACTCAAAAATAATGATATAGATTATGGAGTACTTCCTATTGAAAATTCGTCTACTGGTGGAATATCAGAAATATATGATTTATTACGTAAATATGGACTTTATATAATAGGTGAGAAATGTTTAAAAGTAGATCATAATTTACTAGTAGTTAAAGGTACTAAAATAGAAGATATCAAAGAGGTATATTCACATTCTCAAGCTTTTCAACAGAGCAGTGAATTTTTCAAAGAATATCCTGGGTGGAAATTAATTCCTTATAGTAATACAGCTATTAGTGCAAAGTTTATTAAGAATGAAAATTCAAAAACGAAAGCCTCTGTATCTAGTAAAAAAGCAGCACAATTATACGATTTAGATATACTTGAAGCTAACATAAATTTTAATCAAAGTAATTATACAAGATTTATTGTAATAGGTAAAAATCTTGAAATAAATAATGATTGCAATAAAATTAGCATATTGTTTTCTATTTCACACAAACCAGGTACTCTTTTTAACGTTCTAAAGTATTTTGCTCAAAATAATTTGAACATGACAAAAATAGAATCAAGGCCTATTATTGATAAATCATGGGAATATTTCTTTTATATAGATTTTGAAGGTTGCTTGAGGGATGAAGTGGTAAAAGAAACAATTAAATTAATTGAAAAAGAGAGCATATATTTTAAATTACTTGGAAATTACAAATCGCATAAAATATAAAAAGTTTAAAAGGGGGATTGCTTTGAGTAGTTTATATGGACTTATAGGAGAAAAGCTAGGCCACAGCTTCTCTTCTATAATACATTCAATAATATTTAAAGAGTTAAGTATAGATGGGAATTATCATTTATTTGAAGTTAATAATGAACATTTAAAAGATGCAGTGTGTGGATTAAATGCATTAAAAGCAAAAGGAGCAAATGTTACTATACCGTATAAGGTTGATATAATGAAATATTTAAATGATATATCAATAGAATCTAATAAAATAGGAGCAGTAAATACAATATGTTTTAAAGATAATAAAACTATTGGATATAATACTGATTACTATGGGTTTGGAATAATGCTTAATAAATATAATGTTAATGTTAAGAATAAAACTGCTGTAATACTTGGAACTGGAGGAGCTTCAAAGGCTGTAGTTCAATATCTTTTAGATAAAGAAATAAATGATATTGTATTTGTAAGTAGGGATATTAATAAAGTGGATGTAAAATTCAAAAAATTTAAATTAATATCATATGATGAAATAAAAAATATAAAACAAAAAGATATAATAATAAACTGCACACCATGTGGAATGCATCCTAATGTAAATATTTCTCCTATTAATAAAGAAGATATGTCAAAATTTAAAGTAGCAGTTGATTTGATATACAATCCTACACAAACTTTATTCTTAAAATATGCAGATGAATTAGGGTTAGTATCTATAAATGGGCTGTATATGTTGATAGGTCAAGCTGTAAAAGCACAAGAATTATGGAATAACATAGAAATTGATAGTGCTATCTGTGATAAGATCTATTATAAAATTAATTCAATACTGCAAGGTGGTAATAATGAATGAGAAAGATAAATAAAAATATAGTTCTTATAGGAATGCCTGGATGTGGCAAGACAACTATAGGAGACATTTTAGCTCAAAAATTAAGTATGGAGTTTATTGACATAGATAAATATATCGAAGAAAGAGAAGAAAAAAGCATTACAGATATATTTAATTATGGAGAAGATTATTTTAGAAAAATTGAAAGTAAGGCAGTAGAAGAGGTGAGTAGTAAGTCCTCTATGGTTATATCTACTGGGGGAGGGGTAGTGAAGTTATATTCGAATATAGAAAGACTTAATAAAAATGGAATAATAATATTTGTTAACAGGCCCATAGAAGACATAATTTCTGATGTTGATATAAGTTCACGACCTTTATTAAAAGATGGAAAAGACAAAATTTATAACCTATTTAAACAAAGGTATTACCTTTATAAGAAATATTGTGACTATGAGATAATTAATGATGCAGAATTAAATGAAGTTGTAGGTAGAATAATTAAATGTGTAGATTAAATAAAATAAGGAGATGAAATCCTTGAAAGTACTAATAATAAATGGCCCTAATATTAATTTTTTAGGTATTAGAGAAAAAGATATATATGGTGAAAAAACATATGAAGAAATATGTTCATACTTATATGAAAAAGCAGGAGAGTTATTACTAAAAATAGATATAGTTCAGAGTAATATAGAAGGTGAAATTGTAAACTATATACAAAATGCTTATGGTGTTTATAATGCAATTATAATAAATCCTGCAGCATATACTCATTACAGCATAGCAATATATGATGCTTTAAAAGCAGTACAAATACCAACCATTGAAGTTCATATAAGTAATATTCATGCAAGGGAAGAATATAGAAGAAAATCTGTAACTGCTCCTGCATGTATCGGGCAAATTTGTGGATTTGGAATTTATGGATATGTTATGGCTATGATGGGATTTGTAAATATGAATATTTAAATTGATATATAATGTGAAAATAAGGGGTTGGAATTATGAGTGAAAATCTGTTTAGAAAAGAAGTAGCTTCTATAAAACCGTATATACCGGGAAAGTCTGTAGATGAATTGAAGAAGGAATTAGATATAGAAAATATTGAAAAACTTGCATCTAATGAAAGTCCATTAGGGCCATCTCCAAAGGCTATTGATGAAATTAAAAAAGAATTAGATAGTATACATATATATCCAGACCCTAACTGTACTAAGTTAAAAGACGGATTATGTAAAAAATATAATCTAAAGCATGAAAATATAGTCATAGGTAATGGTGGGGAAGAACTTTTAAAAATAATAGCTCAAACTTTTATAAATGAAGGCGATGAGGCTATAATGGCTAACCCTACATTCGGGAAATATGCGAGTGAAGTTCTTTTTATGGGTGGAGTTGCTCACCAAATAAATCTTAAAGACTATAAGCATGATTTTGAAAAATTTGTGCAAAAGATCAACGACAAGACAAAATTAATTTATGTATGTAATCCAAACAATCCAACTGGAAATATAATGACTAAGGATGATATTGATTACTTAGTAAAGAATACTCCAAAAGATGTAGTTTTAGTATTTGATGAAGCTTATTATGAGTATGCTGTAAAAAATGATAAGTATCCAGATTCTTTAGAGATATTAAGAGAAAGACCAAATACTATTATACTTAGAACATTCTCAAAGGCTGCGGGAATTGCATCAGTAAGAGTTGGATATTTACTTACATCAAGTGAAATAACTAGTGCTATGAATAAGATGAAGATGGTATTTCATGTTAATAGGTTAGCTCAAGCTGCTGGGATAGGAGCCTTAAATGATTCTGATCATATAGATAAAACTGTAGATCTTAACTATGAATGTATGGGAATGATGGAAAAATACTTTGAAGAAAATGATATAGACTATATAAAGTCTAATTCAAACTTTGTATTCGTAAATGTTGGAGTTGATTCAAAAATAGTATTTGAAGAATTACTCAAAAAAGGAATCATAGTAAGACCCGGATATTTTTGGAACTGGAAAAACTGGTTAAGAGTTAGTACAGGAACTAAAGATCAAACTCAAAAATTTATAGATGCATTACAAGAAGTATTAGAAGAAAATAAGATACATGCTTAAATAAGGGTAAAATATAAAAAGTTAGAAATAATTACTAGACAAATGAGATGAATGATGTTAAAATAATAAAAATAACAAAAATTATGAATATTAAAAATTCGGCGATTAGAAAAAGTAAGTAATACATGAAGTTATAGAGAGTTGGGGATGGTGGAAGCCCGATATGAATTGGTTACTGAATGGTTCTATGAGAAGCGGTGTGAAATCTTAGGAGAGTATCACTTGTCGTGGGTCTCACGTTATAGGGACAGAGTATCGAAATAGATAGGTCTATTTCTGTATTTGGAAGAGAGATGGTAGTGATACTATTTTAAATTAGGTGGCAACGCGGAATATAAACATTTCGTCCTATATATTAGGATGAAGTGTTTTTTTATTTTCTGTACAATTTTGTTACTTTTTTAGAAGGTAGTATTATATCTAATCAGGGTGGCAACGCGGAATATAAAGTATTTCGTCCCTAATTATAGGGATGGAATGCTTTTTTTTATTATAAAAAAGAGGTGACAATATGATTTATCCAGATTATTACAAATTCGAGAATCTGAGTAAAGATTCAAAAATGGTTCCTATCTGTATGGAAATAGAAGGAGATATGGATACACCAATTACTTTATATAGAAAGCTTTGTAAAAGTAAAAATAGCTTTCTTTTAGAAAGTCTAGAAAATGGTAATAAATGGGGAAAGTTTTCTTTTATTGGGAGGAATCCATTCATTATTGTAAAATGCAATGGCGATGAGGTAATTATTAATAAAGAAGACAAAGTTATTAATAAAAAAGGAAATTCAATAGAAATTATTAAAGAATTAATTAATGATTATAGAGCTCCTAAGATTGACAATATGCCTGATTTTACAGGTGGAGCAGTAGGATATATGGGATATGACATTATAAGAAATTATGAAAAACTACCTAATGTAAATAAAGATGATATAAAAATGCCAGATGTACATCTTTTAATTACAAAAGAGGTAATTGCTTATGATCATACAAAACAGAAGATAAAAATCATTGTTAATACATTAATAAAAGATGATATAAAAAAATGTTATGAACAAGGGATAAACAGATTAAAAGAAATAAAAAAAGAAATATTAGAAAATAATTTTTATGTTGAAGAACAAAAAGAAAATTTAGAAGAAATAAAATATGCAAGCAATGAAACGAAAGAAGAATTTATGCAAAAAGTCTTAAAAGCAAAAAAATATATAAGAAATGGAGATATATTTCAAGTTGTATTATCACAAAGACTTGAGGTTAAAACAAGTATTAATCCATTTAAAGCATATAGAACGTTAAGAACTCTTAATCCATCACCATATATGTATTATATAGATTTTGGAGATTATCAAATAGTTGGTTCATCACCAGAATTACTAGTAAAGGCAAATAAAGGTATAGTAGAAACGTGTCCTATAGCAGGAACAAGACCTAGAGGAAAAGATGTAAAAGAAGATGATAAGTACTCTAAAGAATTATTAGAAGATGAAAAAGAAAGAGCAGAACATTTGATGCTTGTAGATCTTGCAAGAAATGATATTGGTAAAATATCAGAATTTGGAACAGTAAAAGTAAATCAATATATGGAAATACAGAAGTATTCTCATGTTATGCATATTGTATCAAATGTAATTGGAAAAATGAAAAAAGAATACGATATGTATGATGCTTTAGCAGCTTGTCAGCCTGCTGGAACAGTATCTGGAGCACCAAAAGTAAGAGCTATGGAAATAATTGATGAACTAGAAAATAACAAAAGAGGTGTATATGCAGGTGCAATTGGATATCTGGGTTTTAACGGCAATATGGATACATGTATAGCTATAAGAACTGTTGTATTTAAAGATAATACTGCTTATATACAGGCAGGAGCTGGAATTGTTGCTGATTCTAATCCAGAAAGTGAGTATAATGAAACATTAAGAAAGGCGAAAGCTCTTATTGAGACAATAAAAAAAGTAGGGGGGGAGAATATTGATTGTAATAATAGATAATTATGATTCGTTTACATATAACCTATATCAGTATATAGGAGAAATAAATCCAGATGTTAGAGTATTTAGAAATGATGCTATTAAAATAGAAGAATTAATGAAAATGGATATTAAACATATAATAATTTCTCCAGGGCCGGGTTTTCCAAGTGATTCGGGGATATCAAAAGATGTTATTAAGAAATTAGGAAAAGACATTCCTGTACTTGGAGTATGTTTAGGGCATCAAGCAATAGGAGAAGTATTTGGAGGAAAAATAGTTCATGCTAATAAAATGATTCATGGGAAAACCTCTATGATTAAACATAATGAAACAGATTTATTTAAAGATGTTCAAAATCCATTAGAAGTAACAAGATATCACTCTTTAGTTGTAGAAAAAAATTCTATTTCAGATGAACTTATTATAACTGCTCAAAGTTCAGATGGAGAAATTATGGGTTTAAAGCATAAAAAGTATCCTATATATGGATTGCAATTTCATCCAGAATCCATTTCAACTAAGGGTGGGAAAAAAATATTAAAAAATTTTTTAGAATTATAAGTATTGGAGGTCATATATGTGATAAAACAAGCAATTAATAAGTTAGTAAATAATGAAAATTTAAGTGAATGTGAAATGATCAATGTTATGAATATGATCATGGAAGGAAAAGCAACATCAGCACAAATAGGATCTTTTTTAACAGCACTTAGAGTAAAAGGAGAAACGATAGAAGAAATTACAGGAAGTGCTAAAGTAATGAGAGATAAATCATTACATGTAAAAATAAATAAAGAGTATTCTATTGATACTTGCGGAACTGGTGGAGATGGGGCAAATACATTTAACATTTCTACTATAGTAGCATTTATTGCATCAGCTTGTGGAGTTGCAGTTGTAAAGCATGGAAATAGATCTATTTCAAGTAAATGTGGAAGTGCAGATGTATTAGAATTACTAGGTATAAATATAGATTTAAATTCTTGTGAAGTAGAAAAGTGTGTTGAAGAGATTGGTGTAGGATTTATGTTTGCTCCTAATTTTCACAAATTAATGAAGAATGTAATAACTTCAAGAAGTGAATTGGGGATAAGAACCATATTTAATGTACTTGGTCCATTAACAAATCCAGCTAGGGTAAATGGACAGGTGCTTGGGGTATTTGATGAAAAGCTTACAGAGGTTTTAGCAGGGGTTTTAAAGGAGTTAGGTGTTGAAAGAGCAATGGTTGTACACGGATTAGATGGATTAGATGAAATTACTACTACTGCAAAAACAAAGGTAACAGAGCTGAAAAATAATAATATAAGTACTTACTATATTAATCCTATAGATTTTAATATACCTCTAGCAAATAAAGAGGATATACAAGGAGGACAAATAAAAGATAATGCAGATATTATGTTAAGAATATTAAATGGGGAAAAAGGTGCAAGAAGAAATATAGTTTTACTAAATGCTGGGGCTGCTATATATGTTGGGAAACAGGCAGATTCTTTAGAAGATGGAATTAATAAGGCAAAAGAAGTACTAGATAATGGCTTTGCATTAAAGAAGTTGAATCAACTTATTGAACTAAGCCAGGAGATGAAAAAATGATTTTAGATGAAATCGTAGATTACAAAATAAAAAAGATAGAAGAAGAAAAGAAAATCACTAGTATTGATGAAATTCTTTCTAAGTTAGACAACTGTAGTAAAACAAGAGATTTTGAAAAAGCCATAGCTGATAATCAAGAATTAAATATTATAGCAGAAGTAAAAAAAGCATCTCCATCAAAGGGCATTATAAAAGAAGCTTTTGATCCAATTTATATAGCAAAGGAATATGAAAAAAATAATGTAAGTGCTGTATCTGTATTAACAGAAGATAAGTTTTTTCAAGGAAACAATGAGTATTTATCTGAAATAAAAAAAATAACTTCTGTTCCTATTTTAAGAAAAGATTTTATTATCGATCCATACCAAATTTATCAATCTAAGTTATTAGGAGCGGATGCAATACTTTTAATTGCAGCTATTTTATCTAAAGATAAACTGATTAAATTTCAAAATATAGCAAAAGAAATAGAACTTGACTGCCTAGTAGAAATACATAATGAAACTGAATTAGACATGGTATTAAATACAGAAACAAAAATAATTGGAATTAACAATAGAGATTTAAAGACATTTAAAACAGATATTAAAACAACAGAAAAGCTAATAAAACTAATACCAAAAGATAAGATTATAGTAAGTGAAAGTGGGATAAATACAAGAAATGATATGAAATTTTTTGAAGGCTTAGAAGTGAATGGAGTGCTTATAGGAGAAAGTTTAATGAAATCAAAATGTATAAATGAAAAATTAGATGAGCTTAGGGGGATATAGATTGACGAAAGTAAAAATATGTGGACTCAAAAGAGAAGAAGATATTTTATATGTAAATGAGTTACAACCAGATTATGTTGGATTTGTATTCACAAAAAGCATTAGACAAATAGATAAATACAAAGCAAAAGAACTAATAGATATTTTAGATAAAAATATAAAAAAAGTAGGAGTTTTTTTAAACAACTCTTTTGAAGAAGTAAATGAAATAGCAAAATATTGTGATTTAGATATACTTCAATTTCATGGAGATGAAAGTCCTATGTATTGTAATAGGTTTGATTATGAAATATGGAAAGCATTTAGAATAAGAGACGAAACAAGTTTAAAGGAATTAGAATCATATCCTGTAAAAGGTTTTTTACTAGACACTTTTGTAAAAGGACAGTATGGAGGAACAGGAAAAATATTTAATTGGGATATAGTATCAGATATAAATAAAGATAAATTTGTTATTTTAGCAGGAGGTCTTAAATGTGAAAATATAAAAAAAGCAATAAAAACTATAAAGCCGCATGTTGTAGATTTAAGCAGTGGTGTTGAAGTAAATGGAGTAAAGAATTTTGAAAAAATAAAAAAAATTATAGAAAGTGTGAGGGGATAAAATGAGTAAATTAGATATGCCAAAAAGATTTGGTAAATTTGGAGGACAATTTGTACCAGAGACTTTGATGAATGCATTAATAGAACTAGAAAGAGAGTATATAAAAGCAAAAAATGATGAAAATTTTCAAAATGAATATAAATATTATGTTAAGGAGTATTCAGGAAGACCTACACCATTATATTTTGCAAAAAATCTAACAGAAAAGTTAGGAGGGGGAAAAATATACTTAAAAAGAGAGGACTTAAATCATACAGGTGCGCATAAAATCAACAATGTTATTGGGCAGGTTTTATTAGCAAGAAGAATGGGAAAAAAACGTATTATAGCAGAAACAGGAGCAGGTCAGCATGGAGTTGCAACTGCTACAATATGTGCCATGTTTGGATTAGAATGTGAAGTTTATATGGGAGAAGAAGATATAGAAAGACAATCGTTGAATGTATTTAAAATGAGATTATTAGGTGCAAAAGTAAATTCTGTAGCCTCAGGTACAGGAACTTTAAAGGATGCTACAAATGAAGCTATTAGAGATTGGGTCACTAATGTTGAAAACACATTTTATGTTATTGGTTCTGTTGTAGGACCTCATCCTTATCCAACGATGGTAAGAGATTTTCAAAGGATCATTGGTGATGAGGTTAAAGAACAAATATTCCAAAAAGAAGGAAGAAATCCAGATTATTTAATCGCTTGTGTAGGAGGAGGAAGTAATGCCATGGGATTATTTTACCCATTTGCACAAGAAAAAGATATAAAAATATATGGTGTAGAAGCAGGAGGACTTGGAGTTGATACAGATAAACATGCAGCTACTATTAGCAAGGGCTCTATAGGTGTAATACATGGGATGATAACATATTTACTTCAAGATGAATATGGTCAAATTACACCAGTACACTCTATATCAGCTGGGCTTGATTATCCAGGAATAGGGCCAGAACATGCATATTATCATTCTATAGGTAGAGTAAAATATGAAGCGATAAATGATGATGAAGCAGTAAATGCATTTCAATATCTAACAAAAGTAGAAGGTATTATTCCTGCACTTGAAAGTTCTCATGCAGTGGCTTATTTAATGAAGTTAGCGCCAAATACAAAAAAAGATGACATAATTGTACTGAATTTATCAGGTAGAGGAGATAAAGATGTAAATACAATATTAAATGTTATAGGGGGAACAAAAAATGAAAAGTAGAATAAGCGGAAAATTTAATACATTAAGAGAAAAAAATGAAAAAGCACTAATTACTTATATAACGAGTGGAGATCCTGATCTAGATACTACCTTAAATTTAGTATTTGAAATGGAAAAGGCAGGAGCTGATATTGTTGAGCTAGGCATACCTTATTCTGATCCTTTGGCTGATGGTCCAGTGATACAAAGGGCAGCTCAAAGAGCTTTGAGAGCAGGAACAAATATTGATTCTATTTTTGATATGGTTTTAAAAATAAGAGAGAAGACAGAAATACCTCTTGTGTTTTTAGTGTATTTTAATACTATTCATAGTTATGGAATGGTAAGGTTTTTAGATAAGTGTCAAAACAGTGGAGTTGATGGATTAATTATACCAGACTTACCATTAGAAGAGAGAAGAGAATTAAATGATATTATGAAGGATTACCCTATTGATTTAATTGCTTTAGTTGCACCTACATCTGAAGATAGAATAAGAGAAATTGTTTTAGATGCTGAAGGATTTGTTTATTGTATCTCATCAAAGGGAGTAACTGGAACAAGAGATTGTTTTGAAGTAGATTTATCAAATTTTATAAATAAAGTAAAGGAATATACTACGACACCTTTAGCCATTGGATTTGGTATATCTAATAAAGAATCTATAAAAAATTTAAAGGGATTATGTGATGGACTGATCGTTGGAAGTGCGATTGTTGAGAAAATTGAAAAAGGAATAGAAGAGGAATCTGTTGAAGATCAAGTTTTTAATTTTGTAAGTGAACTGCATGAAGCTATTGATTAAATAACAGCTAGATACAGTTAAAACGTCATATTTAAATTTAAAATTTAAATATGACGTTTACACATTCTTTGATTACATACTCTAATATTCACACATACGTCCTACACCCATGAAATTAACTGGATAGAATAGATTTGAATCTGCATATTTTTTGTTTGATTGTTTCTCAAAATTACTGTTGCAAGTTTTATTATTATTATTAACCTTTTCAAATTTTGTAACCCCTGCTTTTTTTTCATCATTAAATTTTACTTGTTTGTTATACATGTTTTTACCTCCTTTATTTTTTAAAAAATATTATTTTTTATATAAAAAAAGAAAGCTCTTTATGAGCTTTCTTTATTATGCTTGAAAAATAGAAACTAACATAACATAAATACATATGAAGATATAATTGAAGACATATAATATCATAGACATACACAGTACAACAATTTATGCTTCTTCATAAGAAATGAGCTCATATTAAAAGGATATATTATTTTTTTATTGAACAATAAGATAGCTTTAACAATGGCATTAATAATAACATTATTAATGCCGTTAATAATGACATTAATAATTATAATGCTAATAATAACTGATTGCTTTAATAATCCTTTTAGTATGAGTATTGTCATGATTAAATTCCCTCCTTCTATAATTTGATTAATAACCGAATGTTGAATTTATTTTCGGAAAATTTACATTCTTCAGAAAATTGCCTTAATGTATAATAACATTCAATTTATGACATGTCAATAGCTTTTATAAATTTTTTTGTTTTTTTTTGGGAATACCAAAATGTTATGGTGCAAAAAATATTAAATACTAGAATATTAGAAGTATTTGATGCTATTAGTATTCCTCGTGTAAATCTTTCAGAATTTAAACTGTATTTAACTATAATACGATAGTTCTATAAATACAGATTTGAATTATTTTTACAATATATACAAATTTAGGAAGGATATAAAGCAAAGAAACAGTGGCTTGAAAATGGATATGTATTTAATTAGAAAATATATTTGCTCCGAACGTATCTAATAGCAGTTTTGGCTTTAGACTAGGAAGAAGTGCACATGACGCTGTTTTAAAGGTTAAAGAATATATGAACAAAGGATATAAATATGTCGTAGATATGGACCTTGAGAAATTTTTCGATAGTGTAAATCACGATATATTGATGCATAAGGTATCTAGAAGAGTTAAAGATAAGAGGGTTTTAAAACTTATTCATCTTTACCTAAAATCAGGTATTATGTTAAATGGAATTTTTGTAAGAAGTAAAGAAGGAACTCCTCAAGGAGGACCACTAAGTCCACTTTTAGCAAATATATTACTAGATGATTTAGGTAAGGAATTAGAAATAAGAAGACACAAATTTTGTAGATATGCTGATGACTTTAATATATTCGTAAAATCTGAAAGAGCAGGAAAAAGAGTCATGGAGAGTATAACAAAGTTCCTCGAAAAGAAATTAAAACTAAAAGTAAATAAAGAGAAAAGTGCAGTAGATAGACCCACAAGAAGGAAGTTTCTTGGATTTACATTCTATCATATAGCTGATTAATTTTTTCTTTAATTATAGATTCTTCTAGTAATACTCTCTTTTTAGCTTCTTAAAGGACATCTAAAGATATTATTTTTCCATTACAATAGGGCCTAACATGGATATTCCAGAATGAATACATATTTATACATACATTTGAAAGTGAGTGTACTATAAAAGAGAGATTGTTTGAAATTGGTTTACTACCTAGATTTCGTACAAACGAAATCTGGGTTATTTTTTTAGGGTCTGTGGTTTATTAAAAACTATCTATACAAATACCGCGAATACAACGATATTTTGAATATAACTAAGATTTTATCTTATTAATATTCCTAAAATTTGAGAAACTCCCTAAACACACGGTCAAAATTTCATGGCGCCAACGAATTCTAACGAATTCCGTTGCTTAAACACTCAAATTTTTCAACGGAATATTAAACGATAAA